>JAYTNJ010000160.1:0-2139 GCA_043748345.1 Saprospiraceae bacterium | reverse complement strand
ATATCTGCGATAGTACCAGTGGTAGTACCTTTTTCTGATACAGATGCACCTATCAAACCAACTCCGTTGATGTCTTTTACAACTCCTGTTACTTTGACTTGGGCAATAATAAACCCTGATGCTGACAAGATTAAGAACATACATATTAAAATATGCAATGAATGTTTAAATTTTAACATACTGATTAATTTTAGTTAATTTTAATAATTCGCAAAGGTGACCAGCACGTGTTAAGTAAAAGTTGGCTCAACGTTATCTTATCGTCATGACATTGTTAAGAATATGTTTCCCACTGCCATAATTTTACCATATTATACTTTAAACAAATGACTATCAATATATTATTAATAAAATTAGTATTAATCTATAATGACTTGAGAATGTGATGTACTCCTTTATTAGCAATAACAGCTTATAAAACCTTGTTTTTTGTTGCCAAATATGAAAAGTATTTGGACAAATCAAAAGAATACAAGAATGAACCGAGCTAAATACATTTAAGATCTTCTTCTTCGCCTTTAGAAATATAAAAATTCGATAATTCAATTCCTCAGTCTGTTGGTAAACTGATCTCAGCAAAATAAGGTGAAACAATAGATACATATGAATAGGTAAAAGATTTTGTTATGACAAACAAACTTTTGTGGATGTCGATGCATCATATGCATTTACTCCTAACCGGAGATTTTATATTGAAGCTAATAACCTTAAAAATCAGCCACTCAGATATTATCAGGGTATTGCAGAGCAAACATTTCAGTAAGAGTTCTACAATACACTAATTAATGCAGGTATAAAGTTTGACATTTTTGGAAAACAATAAAATCTAGCCTGTAATCTTTTACAAAAAAGGCCTACAATTTTTGGAAGGCCTTTTATATATATACCTTTTTTACAATTAAAAAAAGTATTAACTTTGACGAAATTGCAGAATGAAAGCATCTCAGAAATCAGCGGACCATCACTTTTTATTTTATGGAAAATACAAATATATCAGCATTTTAGTTGTCATTTTTTTCTTCTTTCATGGCCATTTAGCGGGACAGAAACATAGCTTCACTGAAGAAAAAATGGGTTCCCCTTTTACTATCACTTTAGACATTGAAGATATATCAGGAATAAGTATAATTGTGAAAAATTCTTTTAATTTGGTTGATTCAATGAACAACATATTTTCTGATTACAATGTAAATTCTGAATTGAGCCGCATTAATTCATCCCCTTCTGGAAGTTGGCTAGATATCAGTAGTGAAGTGACTTACTTATTATATCAAGGTCAAAAGGCCTGTAAAATGAGCGGAGGGAAATTTGATATCACACTTGGGAAATTGACGAAAGCGTGGCGTAAAGCTAAAAAAACCGGTATTGAAATAGGAAAGGATACTATAAAATATTACAAACAAAATAGTGGATGCAAACAGTACACACTCAATATTGCAGAAAAAAAGTTGTGGAAAAATAATAGTGTTTTTCACTTTGATGTCGGCGGTATTGCTAAAGGATACATTGCTGAAAAAGTCAGTAAAAATTTAAAAGAGAATGGGTTTCCAAGACATCTTATTGATGCCGGTGGTGATCTTGTGGCTGGCGATGCACCAACAAATGCGGAAGGTTGGCGGATAGCTGTAGAACTTCCCCAATCAGATATCATGATGGCTAAATCACTACTGGTTCAAAATCAAGCTGTTGCCACATCAGGTTCTACCTATCAATACTACAATCATGGTTCAAAGCGCCATTCTCATATTATCGATCCTGCAAAAGGGGAAGGAATTTCAAAAACAGACAATGTAACCATCATATCTCCTTCTGGTGCAGATGCTGATTGGTTGGCAACAGCGTGTTCAATTTTATCTTTTAAAAAATCTAAAAAATTGATAGGTTTAGTTCCTCATTCAACCATGATGCGGACATTTATAAGAGAAGGAAAAATCATGACTATGATGGCAGGAAAAAAAGTCAAATTTACAGATTGATATAATATTCAATCATATTATTTTTTATCTTGAAAGAATCATTACTTTTGGTATTCAGTTAAATCCTGGTAGACCATTATGGTAAAAGTGTTGTTCCTAATTTTATTCTTCTTGCCAACAATGGCTCAGGAAAAATTTTCAATGTATGTTCAAAACATTGCCG
>JAYTNJ010000159.1:0-8902 GCA_043748345.1 Saprospiraceae bacterium | reverse complement strand
AGCCACTGGGTAAAATCGATGATTCTTTTGTCAAGTTCATTTTGGGATAAGCAGAAAAACTCCACAGATAGTGTGGCTTGCGGTTCACCGGTGATCAGGTTTTGATACAGACTTTTAGTCATATTGTTATTAACACTTTGCTCAAAAACATTAAAATCCAACATTTCTATAGCTGATGGATCAAAAGGTATCATCTTTTTGACTTCTCTGATGGCACGCATCCTATCATCGTAGTGTACAGTAAAAGCCGCCTTAAATTTAGGTAAGGGTTCCAGATTGATTTTGGCTTCTAATATGATGCCCAGACTGCCTTCAGAACCGGCAAATACTTTAGCAAGATTCCAGCTTTCGATATGGATAAATTCGTCTAGCGGATAGCCTTGTACCCTTCGCATGACTTTAGGATACGCTGATTCGATTGCAGAAGAATGCTCGAAGATTATTTTTCTGAAACACCTGTATATGTCACCTTCACGGTCTGTTTGTTTGCATTTTGTTTCGTAATCTTCTGACGACATTTCACTTACCTCAAGAATTGTGCCGTCCAAAAGCAATACCTTCAATCCCAGGATGTGGTCTATCGTTTTTCCATATTTGATACTTTTTGTTCCTGAAGAATTATTAGCGATCATACCACCGATCGTTGCCCGACTTGTAGTGGCAGGATCCGGCGCAAAATGTAATCCATATTTTTTGGCATCAATATTGAGTTGGTCACGCACTACACCAGGCTGAACAATAGCAAAATTTTCTTCCGCGTTGATCTCCAGTATTTTGTCAAAGTATTTTGTGAAGTCTATGATAAAAGCGTGATTGGTAGTCTGTCCGGCAAGACTGGTAGCACTGCCACGCGGCATAACCGGTACATTATATTGGTTAGCTAGCTTTATCATTTTTATCAGATCACCTTCATTTTTGGGTATAGAGATCGCTATGGGTTTTAATTGATATAGCGAAGCATCCGTTGCATATAATCCAAGTGTAAGGTCATCAGTTTTGATTTCAGAAGTAGAGATTTTACACAATTCAAAAATGAACTGGTTAGTATTATAATTAACAATATCTTCGGTCTTAGCAAATTGATGTTGGTTCGTTGCCATAATGCAAATGTATAAATTATTACTTTAGATACTGTAGATACTTCTATTTCAAGGTAAACAACATAAAAGCAATTATGTCAGTATTTTTTTCTTTTTAAACTAAAAGGCTATTATATTTGGCAAAATTTAAAAATATTAAACCATCATGCGATTACTTTTTTCATCATTGTTGTTTATAATTTATGCAAATTTTATAGTTGCCCAACCAACCTGGGAAGTAACAGCAGATAAAATTGATCCAAACCATTACTTTGGCGTTACACTTGCTAACGGGGTAGTAGGAATTGTATCTTCTCCCGAGCCGTTAAAGGTCAAAGATGTTGTTCTCAATGGTTCTTATGATTATTATCAGCGAGGAAGGGTATCTAATATCCTAAAGACTTTCAATCACGTCAATATGAATCTGGATGTGGATGGCATGAGAATCGGAGCAAAAGAAATTCAGAATTACAAACAAACACTGGATATGAAAAGCGCCACTTTGACTACAACTTTTGATGTGGGAATAAAAGCAAAGATAAAATCCAGTATGATGTCTTTAAGGCATCTGCCGTACTCGGCCCTAACAATCATTGAGATACACGCTTTGAAAGATTTAACTATTACCCCTATGAGTGTCATAGAAGCTCCAAATCACCTTGTGGATGTGCGTAATTATTATGCAGAGATTGACAGACCACATGTGCTGATTCCATTAATGACATCTGTGGGGATGAGTCCTTCGGGAAGATTAAAAGTAGCGGCCAGCAATAGCTTTATTTTTGAAGAAGGTCATGGTAAAGAACCAAAAATAATCCATGAAGACTGGGATTACAATATGCACCTGGCAAAATTTTACAAAAATTTGAAAGCTGGAGAAACATATACATTTAGTGTAGTGTCTTCTACAGTCTCAAGTGCCCAGTACGAAGATCCGCATAATGAAGCTGAAAGACTTACGATTTTTGCTATGCTCGAGGGAAAGGAAAGGCTACTCAAAAGACACAAAGACGCGTGGCTGGAAATTTGGAAAAGTGATATTGAAATTACAGGGAATAAGAATATAACCCGTGACATCAGATTTGCACTGTATCATTTGTATTCATTTGCCCGAGCCGAGACATCATTTAGTCTGAGTCCAATGGGTCTTTCAGGACTGGGATACAATGGACATGTGTTTTGGGATACTGAGTTATGGATGTACCCACCGTTGCTCATCCTTCAACCGGAAATGGCCAAATCATTATTGGAGTACCGGTTTGATAGGTTGGAAGCAGCAAAACAGAATGCTTTTTCTCATGGCTACAAAGGGGCAATGTTTCCTTGGGAGTCATCTGCCAACGGGTCGGAAGACACCCCTGTATGGGCTTTGACGGGTCCTTTTCAGCATCATATCACAGGATGCGTTGGTTGGGCTTTTTGGAAATATTATGAAGTTACAGGCAATAAAGAATGGCTTAAGACCCGCGGATGGCCAGTTTTGAAAGAAGTTGCAGCATTTTGGACAAGTCGGGTAGAAAGAAACGGACCGGGTAAGTATGATATAAACAATGTGATAGGAGCTAATGAGTGGCAAGAAAATATTGATAATAATGCTTTTACCAATGGAATGGTTAAAACTGTGCTTAGGTATGCTACTCAGGCTGCCATGGACTTGGGTCTTACACCGGATCCTGATTGGAACCACGTTGCAGACAATATTCCTATTCTGACATTTTCAGACGGCACTACGCGCGAAAATGCTACCTACGACGGAGTCACTATAAAACAAGCTGATGTAAATCTACTCGCTTATCCACTCAATATTATTTCAGATCCCAAATATATCAAAAAAGATATTGACTACTATTTACCAAGATATGCCAAAGATGGACCTGCGATGGGCTTCGCTATACTGGGAGTATTATATAATCGTCTGGGAGAAAATGAAAAAGCCGCTGAGATTTTTTTCAATAGCTACAAACCTAATGAAGTGCCCCCTTTTGGTGTGATAGCTGAAGCAGTTGGAGGTAGCAACCCATATTTTGCAACAGGTGCCGGTGGTATGCTACAGTCAGTTCTCTCAGGATTCGGTGGACTTGACATCGGGAAAAATGGAATCACACAACTGAAAACTTCATTGCCAAAAGGATGGGGCGAGTTGATCATTACAGGTGCCGGAAAAGATAAAAAGACCTTCAGAGTTAAGGAGTAGTAACGGGCTTATTCATTTAAAAGATCCTGAAATAAAGAAAAGTAATCACCCACATCTTTTCCGTCCGCAAGCCCGTGGTGAACATGAATAGAGCATGGCATATCCATGATTCCGGAATGGGTTTGGACTTTGCCGAAAGAAATTTTTGGTACTGAATCATTGATATTAAATTTTCTTGCATGAGACAACGACGAAAATCTGAGCCATGGCAAAGAAGAATAGTGGACAGCATCCAATCCATTTCTCTCAGGAAAAAGGTTGTCAGAGCTTCTGATTCTGTTTATTTCCTGTAAAGCATTATGTTCAAAAATAGAGTAGTCAGGATCATAAATAATAAAGCTGAACCCAAAAGTACCATCTTCTCTGTTTATAGTAGCAGATGCATGGACATCGGTGTACTCTACTACATTATCTTCATGAATTCTGTATTTTAACGGATTTAGATGATTGACAGAGCATAATGATTTGTGAAGGTAATAAACAAAAAAGGAAGTTTCCATCTCTTTAGCTGTGCGGTATGCTTTGGATACATCAACATTAACGGTAACTCCAAAATACGGTTCTTCAAAAGATTCGAAAAAATGGTAATGTTCTTGTCTATTCCACTTTTTAATATCAATAATTTTATAAGGGCTCACAGCCATGCTATAATTTCGTTAACGTGGTTCACTTGATGAAATTTGGGATTTGTTATGATTACATCCACCTTTTCATGCTCCCAGGTGGTATGAAAAGGGACATGTACGGCATGGCATCCCAAGTCTAGTACCGGAAGGACATCAGATTTTAATGAGTTTCCTATCATCATAAACTCAGAAGGCATGACATCCAAATGTTTGAGAAGCTTGTTAAATTCTTCAGGTCTCTTTTCTGATACAATTTCGATGTGATGAAAGTAAATGGCAAGTCCTGATTTATCTAATTTTCTTTCCTGGTCCAGCAAATCGCCTTTTGTCACAACCACAAGTTTGAATTTCCCCTGAAGTTTTTGCAATACTTCTTCTACACCCTCAAGGAGAATAACTGGTTGATTGAGCTGATGCCTCCCGATTTCAACAATTTTTGAAATGACATCTATTGGCAAGGTATTACCACCTATTTTCAAAGCGGCTTCTGTCATAGACAGCATAAAAGCTTTGATACCATACCCGTATAATTCAAGATTATTAATCTCAGTAGCAAATAATTCACGATGAGCACTATGCCTTGGCAAATAGTTTTCCATCAGATCAAGGAACTTTTCTTCTGCATCCCTAAAATATGGTTCGTTGCTCCAAAGAGTGTCATCAGCATCAAACCCTATGACTTTAATGTTTCTGAAAGCCATTATTTGCTTTGTTTAATAATACAAAGATAGGCTTATTGATATCAATATTCAATACAATAATTTGTGAAATATGAATATGATAATATCAAAACAGCAAAGGAGAAAAAATGGAAAACTGGGAAGTATAGCAATTGAATAATATTTATAAAATACAGATTAATAACATAATATATCATTTTTATAATTTTTAATAAATAGGAGATTGCAGAAAAAGTATATTATTATTTTCATTTCAAGGTTATTTTAGTACTTTTGTCAGTTAATATTGTAGTAAGAATTTTTTATTAAAAGAATGTAGTGTAGTATGAAATTGTCGTTAAACTGGCTTAAAAAATACCTTGATATATCATACACCCCCGAAAAGATTGCAGAGATGCTTACGATCATCGGGCTTGAAGTAGAGGGTATTGAAAAGTTTGAATCCATAAAAGGTGGCCTAAAAGGAGTTGTAGTTGGAGAAGTAATTACTTGTGAAAAACATCCGGATGCTGATAGATTGTCACTTACAACAGTTAATGTCGGTACTGATGAGATTCTACAAATCGTTTGTGGCGCTCCCAATGTAGCAAAGGGTCAAAAAGTACTGGTGGCAACTATAGGTACTCAATTATATAATGCTGAAGGTGAAGCTTGGACTATAAAGAAGGGTAAAATTAGGGGAGAAGAGTCTCAGGGAATGATCTGTGCTGAAGACGAATTGGGTATAGGACAAGACCACGCAGGGATTATTATTCTTCCTGATGATACTCTGGTAGGACTGCAGGCTGCCAAATACTATGATATTGGAGATGATTATGTTTTTGAAGTCGGGCTTACACCCAACCGATCTGATGCTACATCCCAACTTGGGGTAGCAAGAGATTTGATAGCCTATTTAAGGGTCAATGAAAACTATGCGGATGACATCAATGAACCAAACATTTCTGATTTTGTGACAGAAAGGGTGGCTTACAATATTGATGTAGAAGTAAATGATAAACATAATTGTATCAGGTATACCGGTATTACTATAAACAATATAAAAGTAAAGGAATCCCCTGATTGGCTTAAAAAATTTCTTAAAGCAATTGGGGTCAAACCTATCAACAATATTGTGGATATTACCAATTTTGTCCTGAATGAATTAGGTCAGCCGTTGCATGCATTTGATGCCGACAAAATTGAAGGTAAAAAATTGATCATCAGAACCCTGGACGAAGGGACAGATTTTGTCACCCTGGATAATGTCACCAGAAAACTGAATGTGGAGGATTTGATGATTTGTGACGGAAATTCAGTAGGTCTTTGTTTGGCTGGTATTTATGGGGGTATAAGTAGTGGAGTAATCGAATCCACAAGAAATGTATTTCTGGAGTCTGCGTGTTTTAATGCTAAATCTATCAGAAAAACCAGTACTCGCCATAATCTAAGAACTGATGCAGCTAAGATATTTGAAAAAGGGGCTGACCCAAACAATACTGTTTTTGCTATTAAAAGAGCTTCAGCACTTATCAGAAGGCTTGCTGGTGGTGAAATAAGTGATCACATGATAGATGTGTATCCGATAGAAGTTCTAAAAGCAGAAATTAGACTTTACTATAGAAATGTAAATCAATTAATAGGGGTCGATATTGCTGAGGATGACGTGCATTCTATTCTTCAGGCTATGGATATGGAGGTTACACCATTTGATGATGAGAGTGTCCTGGTCAAAGTGCCTACTAATAAGGTTGATGTCACCCGCGAGGTGGATTTAATAGAAGAAATTGTCCGTATTTATGGATTGAATCGAGTACCGGTTAATGATCAGATAAGAAGTACGATTACATATACAAGCAAACCAGATAAACATCATACTAAAGAATTACTATCAGACTATCTTGCATCTTCAGGATTTAATGAGATGATGGGTTTGTCTTTGATTGAATCAAAATGGTATGATGGACTCAATATTGTCAATGCTTCAGAATTTGTGTATATCAATAATACTTCAAATATTCATCTGAATATCATGCGACCTGATATGCTGATCAGTGGATTGGTACCTTTAAGCTACAATTTAAACCGGCAACAAAATAAATTGGAAGTTTTCGAATTCGGCAAATCATATGGCAATACTACTGGAGGTTTTGTGGAGAAGGAACTTATTACTTTATTTGTCACGGGTAAAAAAAATGATGAGTCCTGGCTTTCTGATAACAAAGAAGAAAAATCATATTTTGATATAAAAAGACCCGTTTTATCTCTCCTAAAAAGAACAGGAATTAGTAATTATCAGGGGGAAGAGATTCACAATAGTGTACGATTTGAATACGGGCAGCGTATACTAGTAGGTTCAATCGTTATGGCAGAGTTTGGGGAAGTGAAAAAATCAGTTTGCCAGCGTATGGGTATAAAAAATCAAGTCTTCTTTGGAGAACTTTCTTTTGAAAATATAATAAAGCTTACAGGAAAAGAAAAAATGCAAGTTCAGGAGATTAGCCGATATCCATCTATGCGTCGTGATCTGGCGTTGGTTATCGATAAATCAGTAATTTTCGCTGAAATCGAAAGTATAGCAAGACAGACCGATAAAAAACTCTTAAAACAGATTGCTCTTTTTGATGTTTATGAGAATGAGAATCAGTTAGGAAAAGGCAAGAAATCCTACGCTGTGTCATTTGTCTTTGAAAACAATGATAAGACGCTTCAGGATTCAGAAATAGATCTAATAATGGACAAACTTATTACAAAGCTTGAAGCGGAGACAGGAGCTCTGATAAGAAAATAAATATATATTATAAAAAATTATTACCTTTGGTGAAAAATATAAGTCAAAATCTGGATGCGATACTTAAAAGTGTCATTAGTGTTAAGACAAAATATCATTATTTAAAACAAAGAAACAAGGAAATAGAAGTTCAACTCAGCGATCTAAAAGTAGAAGCTGATCATTATAAACAAGAAATTATAAAATTAAAAAAGGAGCTGGAAGAAATCGAGGAGAAAGTAAAATATTCAAAGTTATCAAGTAAAGATGAGTCATCGGTTGTTATAGTGGAATCATTTAAGCAGGAACAAGATAAAAATAATGCTCAGATAAAACTTCAAATTGATGAATTTATCGAAGATATAGATCAGTGTATTCAAATCATACAAAGTAAGGAATGATGCAGGAGGAAGATCTTAAATCGGTTATTATTACAATTGCAGGGAGGCCATTTCCTGTAAAGGTTGATTCCGAAGAAAACGTATACGTAAAAGATCTCGAAAATGAAATCAATGCAAGGATTATGGGTTTTCAAAAGACCTATCCTACCAGAGACAAATTGGATTGTGTCATTATGACCTTGCTAGCCTACACATTTGATCTGCAGAAGAAGACAACATTAGGCGACCAGGAAGAAGTAGCAGTAAAATTGAATGCTATTTTGGAAGCGCTGAATGATGCAGATTTTAATTGAATATTTATTGATTGCAACTCTGTGTAGATTCAAGGGTCTTTAGTTTTTTATCCTCTCCAGATATTTTATGTTAACTCATGAGGGAAATATGTTTCTACAATATCTTTTTGTAGTTAAAGATTTCTTGAAGGGTATTTTATCATCATTTAAAAATAGAAGATCAATATGGATGCATTACTATGGATAGTAATAGGTCTTGTAGGAGGAGGCGGTTTGAGTTATTTTGTAACGCAAACTCTTTACAAAAATAAAGTAAAGGAAGCCAATGACAAGGCTGATATCACACTGAAAGAAGCAGAACTAACAGCAAAAAGGAAAATAGATGAAGCTGATTACAAAGCAGAAAAGATTGTTTCTAAAGCAGAACAGAACAATGAGGCTGTTAAACTTCGTAAAATTCAGGAAGCACGGGATAATTTTTCAAGGCTAAAATCTGAATTTGAAACCTGGAAAGCAGAACAAAAAGTGGAAATTAAGGAGCGTGAACTCACTGCTATTTCGCTCGAAAAAGATCTCAAAATAAAGCAGGACGCTATCATAGCTGAAATGGAGACGATGGAAAGCCGCGAGCAGGAAATAAATGCTATTCGTGAAAATCTCGATATGCAGATGAAAATAGTTTCAAAAAAGAAAGAAGAGCTCGACTCAGCAAATGAAAAATTTATTAAAGAGCTCGAAACTATTGCTAAACTTTCAGAGAGTGAAGCCAAGGATCAATTACTGGAAGCTGTAAAAGCAAAATCTCAAAACGATGCCATGGTAATAGAAAAGGAAGCTATTGCTAATGCGCACACTAATGCTAATAAAGAAGCAAAAAAAATAGTCATCCAGACGATTCAGAGGATGTGTGCTGAAATAACTATAGAAAATACAGTTTCAG
>JAYTNJ010000158.1:0-21214 GCA_043748345.1 Saprospiraceae bacterium | reverse complement strand
GATACAGGAAAGGATTTTGCTGAAAAACTTAAAAATGCAAAAGTTCCTACAATTCATAAAGAAATGAAAGGTATGGTTCATTCAATACCTGGACCTTTCAACGAAAATGACAGGTCAAATTTATATAAAGAAATATGGCTTGAATCTCAAAAATATTTGAAAAATTAAATTCAACTAAAATATCATTACTAAAATACTTAAAAACCATATCAAAAAAATCATTTAATTATGACTAACAAAATCATTTTTATAAATTAAAACATGAGTTTTAATCTCAAAACATTAATTTTAATACCAATTCAACTTATGGCACAAAACAACATTTTATTTATGTCTGCTACAGAAATAGCAGATAAAATCAGGAACAAGGAAGTTACTTCCTATGAAGTTGTATCAGCATATTTACAACAAATAGACGCCCAAAACGGCATCTTTAATGCAGTAGTTTTAGTCGATAAGGAAAATGCTTTACGTCAGGCAAAATTAGCAGATGAAGCAATTAAAAATGGTGATAATTTAGGGAAACTACATGGTGTTCCAATTACGATTAAGGATAATTATTTGACACAAGGACTGACAACCACGTCAGGATATGAACCATTGCGAAACCATATCCCAACAAAAGATGCCGAACTTGTAAAACTGCTGAAATCCGAAGGCGCCATTATTATTGGTAAAACCAATTTATCGGTTTTAGCCATGGATATGCAAACTGAAAATGCTGTTTTCGGAAAAACGAATAATGCCTGGGATATTAACAGAACCAGCGGAGGTAGTAGTGGCGGTTGTGCGGTTGCACTTGCAACAGGAATGACTTCTTTATCATTCGGAAACGATTTGGCAGGGTCTATTCGGCTTCCATCGGCCTATTGCGGCGTATATGGATTCAAACCCACTTTTGGCGTGGTGTCATTACAGGGAATTCAAACTGACCCGAAAGAGAAAACAAATGGATTAAAATCACTGGCAGTTGCAGGACCATTAGCGAGAACTATTGAAGATTTGCAAATGGCTATGGATATTATTGCACAAACCACCAACACCGACAATACACTAATACCCATAAACAGGTGTAGTGATACTATTGACATAAAGCATATGAAAGTTGCATGGACTGATGATTTTGGTAATGTTCCTGTGGATAATGAAATCAAAAAGGCGATTCAGGATTACATTTTAAAGTTAGAGAAATCGGGTGCTACTGTTGTTAAAATCGCTCCACCAATTGACTTTCACTTGGCATGGAAAACATGGGGAAGTTTTGTAGGTATGCAGGGTGGTTACAGTACTCCAAATTTTCTAAAATGGATAGGGAATCCGTTTATAAAAGGAGTGCTGAAAGATGTGCCAATGCATCAGAACGTTGTAAAACCAAATTCGGTAGAAAAATATATGGAAGCCTTAAATATACAGGATGCATTAATTACTCAAATGGAGAATTTCTTAGACAGTTTTGATGTGTTTATTTGTCCTGTAAGCGCAGTTAAGGCATTTCCGCATCATAAGCCGACTAAAAAGTTAGGAAATTTTAATATTTACAACAATCCAATAGCAGTAAACAACGAGTTTATGCATTATTATATGGCTACCCAAGCCTATACTACACCATTCACATTGGCAGAAAATCCTGTTTTGTCTATGCCAATTTCACTCAGTAAAGACTTCTTGCCTATCGGTGTTCAAGTAATCGGTAAACGTTATTCAGATTTAAGACTACTGAAAATTGGAATAGTATTAGACAACTATTCTGAAAAGTTTAAATATCCTTTAGAATAATTTTAATTTTTTAATTGACGAATAATGCCAGCCACTAATAACTTAGCGTTCGTAAGTGTCCAGCGGACATGCGATGAACGCCCTGTTGGCCCTGTAAGATATCATTGCTCAGAGTTGAATATCTTGCCCGCCAGTGGCGGGTTCTTTCCCTTTAAGCACTGTCGTGCTTCACCCTTCTGGTTCGCTCAATCATGGTAGCTGGACCAGTCTTGAAAAATTAAAATTTGTAGTACTATGGACTTTTAGCATTATGTGCCGAAGGTTTAGGGGGACAGATAAATTATCACCGGAGGATGCTGTAGGGGCAGTATAAATCAGACTATCGAAGGTTACACAATAAGGCTTTTAACGAAGGCGTCTTACTCCAGTTTTTTAATGGCCGCCCAAATGGATCGCCGCAATTCAATTCTGTGGCGGATATGATCACTACCTGCATACATTTCCAAACCCTCGCGGAGCAACTGTAGTTCCAAAGCAATTTCCGGATTTGCACGGCCAATATCCTCCACCTTTTGTGCATCTTCGCTGGAGAGAAGCCCCAAAACATAATCTTCCAATATTCCGCTTTTGATATAATCAACTGCATTCATTTGTTATTCCCTTGTTGATAAAATGATTGGCAATTTTACATTAAAAATTTAATAATTGGGAATTTTATTTGTAGTGGGTAGTAAAAAAATAGCAGGAACTTTAATCAGTATATAGGATTTTTATGATACCCAAACCCTTTCGGGCTCTGGTCTTTACGGTACCTAGTGGTATTTTCAGCATGGTAGCTGTCTGTTCGTATGTCCACCCATAAAAAAATATCATTTCAATAACTTCTGCCTGCTTTTGATTCAAGTGCAAGAGTGCCTTACTTTTAAAGTCATTAAATTCCACATCCGTTAAATTTGAAGAGGTTTTGTTTAATTGGTCAATCTGACATAAATAAACATCGAGATCTACTTGTCGCAATTGCTGCTGATGACTGGATGATCTGAGATAATCAATCGCCTGATTTCTGGCTATTCTGAGCATCCATGTAAAAAGGGTTCCTCTGGCAGGATCAAAACTGGCGATGTTTTTCCATATTTTCAAGTATGTATCCTGAAGCAATTCATCAGCCAGCTCTGTCCTTACTACAAATTTTAGCAGCACGCCATACAATACACCTGAATACCTTTCATACAAAATAAGGAAGCCTTTTTCATTTTTAGCTATAATCATCTCTACCAATGCATTAGTGTCAACAATAGGACCATTTATGGGATGGTAGGATGAAGCTTGGAGATGGTAAACTTTGGCTGTTGAAGTATTGTTTTTTGAGTACATGATACGATGGTTGATCAAAAAAAGAAGGCACATATTTCAACCACAAAATTATATACAACCACCTGCGCGGGAAATAGTGAAAATCGCTATTTTTTATACAAATCATTCATTGTATTAATTAAATCATCACAGCACTAATCAAGAAAGACTCAGAAGCTATTCCTAAATGACAAATATCCTCTATTGTACGGGCTTTTATTAAAATCAAAAATTAGAGGAAAGACTATACATTATTTAAAATATTGATTATCTTTGAATTGATATCTTTTCTTTATATGAATCATCGTCTTGTGAATTACTAAAAAAACCTTTTGTTTTGGCGAGTTTTATCAATAATGAAATCCTGCTTAGCCTTAAAAAAAGCGAAGCCATCTACCATAAAGTAGCTGAGCTGTCTAAGTATATTTTTAACGGTGATGGTTTGGCAAATAGAGACGCTCAAATGAAAGAACTGGAGTTTCTCTTAAAAGGTATCAAAGGAACAGATGCCCATCTCACTATTTTCAATCATAAAACTTTTGCACCGGAGCTTGAAGTAGGCCATATGGAATTCTGGGGACCACTACCTGATGGTAATATGGAAGCAAGAATGATTACCATCCTTGGCTTACTCAATAAAGAATACCGCCAATTTCCTTACGAATCGGTCGAATGGTTTACCAAAGAGCTGCAGCTGATACCTTTTGAAGAGAGAGTAAACATGAAGATACATCATAGTGGTATGCGGTTTACTCGAATGGATGGATTACCAATTTGTATTTTTTCTCAGGGAATGCCTATTCAAGTAGATGACCAACGAAATTTTAACTATACATTAAATTATGTACAGAATATCCACCATTTGATTAAAAAAGATTTCAGGTATTATTGGATAAGGATTTCTTATGGTGAAAATGGAGAATTTTTACATACATTTCACTCCATTGACAAAGTATATTCTACGAAAGATTTATTATCTATACGAGAAAAAGAAATCTTGAAATTAATAGCAGAAGACTTTGATACAAAAGAAATAGCCAATCAACTTTTTATAAGCACTGCTACTGTTGGCAATCATCGCAGCAATATGATAGAACGGTTGGGAGCCAGAGACACCACAGCACTGGTCCAGCTGGCCAAGATGACAGAGATGATTTAACATTAAATCGAACCTTTAGGTCCACCTGCCGTATTTAAACCCACATGACCCACATTATCATAATCTGTAACAACTAGAACCAACACCACCATTCCACCAAAGGTAACTCCCTTCTACAGTATCCCATGATCCTCTGATAAACAATTTTTATGGCTGCATAAAACGTTGACAATAATGGCCAGAAGTCAAATGTAAACAGTTTGATATTTAACAAAGCAGGCAAGTCTGCTGTTCTATTAGCAACCCTTAGAAGTGTGCCTTTTTCGGATGGATGGGCGTTTTAAAATATATATTGAATAAATTTTGTTATAATTTCGAAGTAAAATAGTATTTTTGACACTATGTTTTACCAAAACATGGTTTAAGATAAAAAGTGTTCAAATTGGGTTTTGGAAATGGATGGATTAGAATACACCAAAAGATTTATTACGGCAAAATCTTACGTTTACCAAAATAATAGAAACAGTAAATTAATTATTAAAAATAAATGCAGAATTATGCGCATTAAGTTTTTGACCTTCATGTTTTCATTTTTGATTCTTCACGTAGGAATTAGCCAGAGTGCTTTTCATCGTACTTACCCGGCCAATAATAGTAAAGATATCATTTGTATCAGCAGTACACAGACAAAGGACGGAAACTATCTGGCATTAGAGTTGGCATTGGAGCCAAGTGCAAATAGTGTGATAAAATCTGACACCTTGCTCATCACCAGCTACATGCCCAAAGGGGATATCAACTGGTCAAAGGCAATCGCTGTAGATGGTCAGGGAAGCTTAAATTCTGCTTTAGGTAGTATAGTGCAAGGTGACAAGGACAGTATATATTTCAGTATTATAACCCTGGCAGCAAACAAACCATCAAAAATCATAGGAGCCCTCGATATAGGTGGCCAAAATGGGTGGATGAAGTCTTACACTACCCAAAATAACTTACCGGATGGTACAGCTTATAGTCATTTACTGGCTAACTTTAATAAAACTCTTTTCAGCACTTATACAGGTGGCAGTACAGTAGAAAATGATCTTGCTCTCAGTCGTAAAAACTATCAGGGTGATAATATCTGGTCAAAATTGTTGTCAGCAAAAGACATCAGTGGAAGGAATGTCTCTGAGAGAATCACCCACATTTCAGTCGGTAAAGATAGTATGATCTTGTTATCTGGTGTGGTGGATACTAATAATCTTGCTTCTTTTATTGCTGTGACTGATACACTGGGTACTGTAAAATGGAGCAAAAGATATCGTACATCCAATGCTGTAACGGTAGGACAGTTAAATGCTTACGGTACAGTCAGGTTGCCGGATTCAACTTACATCATGGCAGGGGTATTAAGCAAAAACGCATCAAAAGACCGAGGATTTATCTTGAAAACTAAAAAGAATGGTGATGTGGAATGGGGTAAAACCGTCATGTTTAAAGATGTGGACAACACCATCATAAATCATATAGCGCTTGATAAAAGTAATGATATCCTTTTATCCGGTGTAAATACAGATACCGTTTCTAAAAAACCTTATATTTTTATAATGAAAATAAAAAAAGATGGTTCGGTAGTATGGAATAAAAAATATACAAAAGTTGAAGGTAGAAATGAATTTATAGGAAACCTTTTCGGTAATCAGGATGGAGGCTCAGCATTGATTTCTGCTGTCAAAGAAAATAATAAGATACGACCATCATTTATCAAGGTTGATGGTGGAGGTAGTACCACTTGCGAAGAAAATATACCAGAACAAGTTCTTTTTGATAATACCTATCTGGCTGATACATTAATCTGGACGTCTGTCAATTCAGGCACAGCGGCAACTGTAACATTTAAAGTAAAAACAAATTCTTATGATGCGCCGGTATTATCGCTAAATGTAAAAACTTTTTGCCCTAATGAACCTATTGATTGGACTTTCAGAGCCGCTACAAAAGGAGCTGTATTTTACAACTGGAGCACAGGAGAAAAAGGACCCAAGCAGGATACAATCAGGGTATTTAAAGAAGGTAAATTTTCAGTGACTGTAACCATAGGGGAGATGGTATGCTATATGCTCTGTGATACGGTTGAGATATCAAGATATGATAAACCCAAAGCAGCATTAAGCCTGACTTTAGGAAATTTCTGTACCAACAATAAACAAACGGTATCTGCCGGATACATGCCGGGCCATCCTCAGGTAAAATCTCTGATTTGGAATACAGGTGAAAGTAATGTACCTAATATAGAAATAGCACAACCCGGTAATTATACTGTTACCATCACAGACCAATGCGACGAAAAAGCATCAGCTTCATTAACCGTCGGAGAATTTCCCAAAAAAATCACATCTGCCACCATAAGTAGTAATGTAGCCATCGATTGTTTTGGGGCCAATGCGACCGGAACTCTGACTGCTACAGGTAATTCAACAGGCTTGGGCGTTGAAAGATACAGGTGGAGTAGTGGACAAACCACCAGAGCAATTGCCATTAATGATACAGCAGTAAAAACCTATACTGTGACAGTTACTGACGGATGCGGGGGAACAGCCACAGCATCTTTTGCATTAGAATTTAGAGGACCCGGTGTGACAAAAGCGACAATTTCTATTAGTAAGGAAGGACTGTGTACTACAAAAACCATAAGATTGAATGCCCTGGCTGACAAGTCAGGAGTTTTTCAGTATCTATGGTCAAATGCAGCAGTGACACCCAATATAAATGTGGATAAGGCAGGCACTTACTCTGTGACCATCACCGATATATGCGGTAATAAAGCATCCGGCAGCACTGATATTAAGGTAGACGATCTCACACCTAAAGATCTGGAATATGCCAATGTTTTTTTTCCGGAGGGAGTTGGGTACAGATTCCAACCAGGAGCAGATACTCTGGCTTTTGCAGCATTAAAACTCAACCGTAGTTTTGGGCCTATCAGCAAACCTGAATATTGTTTGAATCAGGTAGAAAGTTATCAATTTTATATTTTTAACAGATGGGGGCAGCAAGTATTTGAGTCAAAAGATATCCGTACTGAATGGGATGGAAGGATTGGTGATCAGGACTCAGCTGCAGATACTTATATATACGTAGTAAAATACAATATTTTTGGATTTGAGAAGAAGCTTAATGGGGACATGACGCTGATCAGGGAATAAATTACCGGAATTATATTTCAGTATCCAGTTTTAGGCCTAGTTTTTTAGTAAAAGAGCCCAGACTTGGTTTTTTTTCGAGCATCAAAATATATTTTTCTTTCTGGCTCATCAATTGAATCGGTTTTGTATCTTCAAAATCAGGAAATAATGCCTTATCCACTTCAATATTAAACTTCAGATCACTCATTCCGAGATCTTCTCTCAACTTTTCGATTAAAGTAGATTCCTGCAATATCATTTCTTTGGTAACCAGCGTGGGAACTTTTGCGCTGATCGTTTTACCTTCAAGACTCAAAATGGCAAGATTTAGGGCGGTTTGAACACTTTTGGAAGGGTTGTGCTTTGAATATGAACTCCAAATCTCGTTTATGAGTTCGAGCGAGATACTTTTTCGAGCTTCAGCTTTTTCTATCTCTGACTGTTTTATATTTGCTTTTATAGAAGCAATGTCTGTCATTTTTATACCAGAAAGAACAGAAGACTGCTTTTCAAGAATGGGTATATCGTTTTTCAGAATAATTTTTGAGTCCTGATGTTGAAGGTCACTGTATGATATGATTTTGTCTGATGGACTGGATTCAGAATCAGACGCCAAAGCCGAAGGTGAATTTTCAGATGCAGCTGACCTGTTTTCGTTCAGGAGTTCAGTTTTTTTTTCCTGAGATCCTGTATGTACACCAAAAATTTCTATCTCCGTAGCCCTATTCAGAAAAGTCAGTTTACTTAAAGCAATTTCAACCTGAAGCCTCTTGTTTTTAGCCCTCACTAGATCAATATCACACTTATTAAGTATATTAAGTGATGACAATAGAAAAGATGATTTAGATAAAGTAGCCTGATTTTTATATCTGAGTTTCAGATCATCACTGGCCTCAAGTATTGATAATGTGGCCGGAGATTTTGCTATGAGCAGGTCCCTGAAATGATCAGCCAATCCGACTATAAAATGTTCCGGATCAAAGCCTTGTTTTACGATTTCATTAAGTGTGATTAGCACTTCGGAGATATCTTCTCTTAAAATTGAATCCGTCACTTTGAAATAATATTCATAATCGAGCAGATTAAGATTGGAAACGACATCTTTATATGTAATAGTATCACCAACTGAGCTTGCTATCTTATCAAAGATCGTAAGGGCGTCACGCATGGCACCATCAGATTTGCTTGCAATAGTGTGAAGGGCCTCTTTATCTGCTCTAATTCCTTCTTTTAGGGCAATTTTCTCCAACTGCAGGACAGTGTCTTTCAGCTGTATCCTCTTAAAATCAAATATCTGACAGCGTGAAAGTATGGTAGGAATTATTTTGTGCTTTTCAGTAGTGGCTAAAATAAATATAACGTAAGATGGGGGCTCTTCCAGGGTTTTAAGAAAAGCATTGAATGCCTGAGCAGAGAGCATGTGGACCTCATCTATAATAAATACTTTGTATCTGCCATTTTGAGGCTGAAATCGCACTTGTTCTATAAGCGTTCTTATATTGTCAACACTATTATTTGATGCAGCATCCAGTTCGAGTATATTGAAAGATGAATTGTCATTGAAGGATTTGCAGGAGGAACATTGATTACAAGCCTCCACTTTATTCACGGGATTTTCGCAGTTAATGATTTTGGCAAGTATTCTGGCGCAGGTAGTTTTACCTACTCCCCGAGGCCCCGTAAACAAAAAAGCATGGGCAAGATGATCAGTCTGAAGCGCATTTTTAAGCGTTTTCGAAACATGATCCTGCCCGATCACATCATCAAAAGTGGTAGGTCTGTACTTGCGGGCAGAGACAACAAAATTACTCATGCAGATAAATTGTGGAGACAAAAGTATAAAAATATGTGGTAAAACTGCGGTTCAGTTTACAATACATGTCCTAAATTTGATTTTTTTCGATTTTGAATTAACAATTTTACTTTCTTTTTGTATTTTGCATCAGTTATGCAAAAGATAGGATTAATTTTATTATTTTATTGTTTTTCTGTTTCTGCCTTTTCACAGAGCATAAACACGGAGTTTGGTAAAAACAGAGTGCAGTTTCACGATGATTTTAACAACTGGTGGCAATACGAAACCGAAAATTTCATCACATACTGGTACGGTAAGGCACGTTTTATCGCACAACCCACCATTCAGATAGCCGAAAGAGACCATAATGATATACAAAGAGTCCTTGAGCACCGCATGAATGATAAAATTGAAATCATTGTTTATGTCGATATCTCTGACCTCAAACAAAGCAATATAGGTACTGAAGAAACATTTACCAATAAAACAGGCGAAACCAAGATTGTAGGGAACAAAATGTTTGTCTATTTTGACGGGGATCATTCGCATTTACGGCAGAAGATAAGAGAAGGAATTGCTACAGTGTACCTCAATAATATGCTTTTCGGCTCAAACATTCAGGAGGTTATTCAGAATGCCGTACTTCTGAACATCCCTGACTGGTATAGAGATGGTATTATTTCTTATGCAGCATCAAACTGGAACTATCTGATAGAAGATGAGTTGCGGGATATATGGCAGGGAAATAAGAAATATAAAAAATTTTCAAAACTTTCAGAGCAGTTTCCTCGCGTGGCTGGGCATTCGTTCTGGTTTTATATAGACCAGAATTATGGAAAATCTGCCATTTCAAACCTCCTGTACCTTACAAAGATAAGCAGGGGTATGGACAATAGTTTTGAGTATATATTAAATGCCGATTTACCTACCCTAAAAGATGATTGGGCTAAATTTTATACTCAATATTTTAATTCAGAAAAAGATAAATTTGTCCCAAAAGCCAAATCTTCTGAATTAAGACTGGCCAATAAGAAATATACTCCCATTAGTAATATTAAACTCAGCCCTGATGGTAAAGAGTTGCTGTATGCTTATAATGATCAGGGAAAGTTCCGCATTGTAGTTCGCGACTTGAAGTCCGGTGAAGAAAAAAGATTATTTAAGTACGGATATAGAAATGTTTTTCAGGAAACAGATTATAATTACCCACTGCTGGCATGGCACCCTAAAAAACCTGAGGTAACGTTTGCCTTTGAACACAGAGATGTGATAAAACTTGTAAAGTACAGACTGGATACAGGCGAAAAAATGGAGCAGATTATACCTACGGACTTTCAGAGGCTGTATAGTATCTCATATATAGATGACCTTAATTATATCTTTTCAGCCAGCATGGATGGTAATTCGGATTTGTTTTTATATAAATCGAAAAACAGAAATTATGAAAAAATTACCGATGACTACTATGATGATCTCGATGCAGAATATACTACTATAGAAGGGCAGAAAGGAATACTCTTTAGCTCAAACCGCAAGAATTTAAAAGTAGAGTCCCTAAAGTTGGATACGATACTTCCTTTAGATAAATTTGATATCTTTTTTCTCCCTGATGGATCAAAAGAAATAAAAAGACTTACACAGACTTTATATGTAAATGAACGATTTCCTTATTTAGCAGGAGAAAATAAGTTGGTATGTACAGCAGATGGAACCGGCATGATCAATACCTATGCGCTTGATTTAAGTAGTAGAGAATTATATGCCACAAGTGACCTTGACAGGAATCTCATACGCCATCATGCTGTAAAAGGGTCTGATACCTACGTCACTACATATTATAAGGATGGTATGTATAAATTCTTTAAAGAAAAAACTGATTTTTCAGCTAAATTAAATCCCCACGTAACCCAATCAATAAGATCTAATGAAGATGAACAGAAACCATTCATACCGTTTGCGAGCGAAAAAGTAATCAGCGACTCCGAGATAAATGACAGGTTTAAATTTCAGTCTGTATTTGACGATCCTGAAGTTATTGATCCCATAAAAATAAAGCAGCAAGGAGGTGAAGAGAACAGTTTCAGATTGAGTATCAATAAACCGAATGAGTTAAAGCCCGTAGAACCCTACAACAATACACGAGCCGTTGCTGCAAACAATAAATTCGGGCTAAATAATATAACAACAAAACTGGATAATGATATTCTTTTTGAAGGATTGGAAAGTTATACCGGGGACAGACAACAATTATTGACTACACCTATGGGATTTTTACTCAAAGCCAATGTAAAAGACCTATTTGAAGATTACACTTTAGAAGCGGGTGTTCGGATTCCTACAACTTTTAGCGGGTCGGAGTATTTTCTTGTTTTTGATAATAAAAAATCACAAATAGATAAGCGTTTTGCACTGTACAGAAAGTCAAATGAATATAATACAGAAACTGAACCCAACCAACAATTTCTATCAAGATCTAAAAAAACATCCATCCTCGGCATGTATCAAATGAAATACCCTTTTGATATATACAGGAGTGTGCGTGCTACATCTACCTTGCGATTTGACAGATTTCTTGAGCTAAGTACAGAAACCAATTCATTTAAAGCCCCGGCAGCAAGTGAAAAGAGGATCAGTATTAGACTTGAGTATATTTATGACAACACTTATGACGCTGCTTTAAATATCAAGCATGGTTCAAGGTATAAATTTTACGTAGAAGCGATAAACCAATTTGACCTTCAGGTGATAGACGGATTCAAATTGGATATTTCTAGAGGATTTACAACCATTTTCGGATTTGATGCCAGACATTATATTCCCATATTGGGAAAATCGATTCTGGCGTTACGTGCTACCGGAGCTACTTCTATCGGTTCCAAAAAAATGTTATACTTTATAGGTGGGGTCGAAAACTGGCTTTTACCAAAGTTTGACAATTCTATACCGGTGCGCGAAGACGGGTCTTTTGCGTATAAGGTAAATGCATTTCATTTAAGAGGCTTTAATAATAACATCAGAAACGGGGCAACCTTTGCATTAACCAATGCCGAATTACGCATTCCTTTTATGCAATACATTCTTGGCAAAAACAGAGGTTCATCATTTTTCAAAAATCTGCAGATTGTTGGATTTTATGATGCAGGTCTGGCATGGCATGGCGCTACTCCTTTTAGTGATGAAAACCCATTGAACAAAGTTCAGATTTCAAGCCCTCCTCTGATAAATCTTGAGATTGAATATTTCAGAGATCCATTAGTCATGGGATATGGTGCAGGTCTGCGCACTCAATTACTGGGGTATTTTATAAAAGCAGACTATGCATGGGGTATAGAAACCCGAACAGTGCAAAAGCCTAAAATTTTTCTGAGTTTTGGGGTAGATTTTTAATTCTGAACAGAATCAAGTTCTATCAAAGTTGTACTTACCTGAATATTTTGTTCTTCAACAGGATTATTTTTTATATTATTGACTAGTAAATCAGCTGCTGCCCTACCCACATCGCGACCGGAATGCTGGATATGGGTAATCTTAGGAAAAAGCTGGTACGGAATTTTACCATCGCTTATAGATACAATACTTACTTGTCCCGGAAATTGTCTGTTTTTCATAAGAATGGGATAAGTTGTCATAAGTAATTCATCAGACATGATAAAGGCGCTATTATAAGGTGTATTTCGGAGCTTCATTTCTATATTTTTATCTCCTGTAATTTTGTCCATGTAAATCATATCATACTCAGAATAAGAAACTTTGTGAAAATCAAGGCACGCTTTAAACCCTTTAGCTCTTTGTTTTGAGATTTCCAGATTTGGGTTTCCGAATATTCCAAGTATATTTTTTTTATCTCTTAGTATCAGATGTTCAGTAGCAAGATAGGCAGCCTGCTCGTCATCAATAGTAACGGTAGAAAAGTCAGGTGAATATATCACCCTATCTAGCATCACTAGAGGAATACCTGCAGATTTAAAGCTACTCAGGTGATCGACATTATGGGTATTTTCCGATAATGAAATGAGCACTCCGTCGACTACCCAACTAAGACAATGGTTTACAATTTCTTTTTCTCTCTCGAGGGAGTTATTTGAAAAAAATACAATCAGCGAAAAGCCTGATTGAAGTAAACTTTCATTGATACCATCCATAAGGCCAGGAATAAAAAACATGCCCCATTCAGGTAAAACAAGGGCAATTAAACCCGAACTTTTTTTACGAAAAAACCTGGCATGTAGATTTGGTTGATAATTAAATTCGCTGGCAGCAGCTTTAACCCGCTCCCTGGTTTCCGGCTTGATATCTGGATGATCTGAAAGAGCCCTTGATACGGTAGAAGGATTCAGGGAGAGCATTTTAGCGAGTTCTTTTATTCCGGGGCGTTTCATGCGGTAAACATACAAATATTTATCAATAGGAATGAAATCGATTTTTTGAATTTATTCTAGAAAATAAAAAAATAATGTAGCGAAATATATTTTAAGTAATATCTGACAAAAAGGAATATGTATAATTTACTGATTTATCAAAGGCACTATTATGAAAATATTATTTTTAAAGTTAAATTTTTCAACAGCAAACGTTTGTAAATAGTTATGAAAACTTTATTTTAATTTGACTTCAAACCCTATTTTAATATTATTTTTAAGTTGATAAATGAAATTCCCTGTAAAAATTGATAAACCTGTTTGTATATTAATGTAAATCAGCTATTTATGATTTTTAATTATTAATTTTTTTTTAGAATTTTATTTTTATTTTTATTTTCTGAATTTTATTTTTTTTACAAGCCGGAAAAGCAGCGAAACATCTTATTAAAACGTTATAGGAATGTTAACATTTTTTACGAAAAACAAGGTTTACATTTTATATTTAAATAGATTTTTTTTAGAAACACGAGCAACGCTAAAAAATAGTTGAAATAAATTATACTTTTAATAAAAATTATTTTTAAGTTTGCGAATTAAAAGCGTGTATTGTTTACACTAAGTATATTTTTTATTAACTAATTTTTAACAAAATCGTCAAAGCCACATGAAAAGTTTTTTAACGAAATGGACATTTTCGTTGTTGTTGCTTATAGGAATGACAGCTGCCGCAATATCGCAGAAAACGGTATCCGGAGTTGTAACAGACGCAGCAAACGGCGAAGCGCTCATCGGAGCGAACGTATTGGTGAAAGGTACTTCTTCAGGTACTATTACTGACATCGACGGGTCATTTTCCCTTTCAGCTTCTGAGGGAGATGTACTTGTTATTTCCTATGCAGGATATTCTGACCAAATGGTGACCGTAGGATCATCCAATACTATCAATATCGCTCTGGAGGCTGGGAAACTTCTGGAAGAAGTTGTGGTAGTAGGTTACGGAACTCAAAAAGCCAAAGAAGTAACTTCTGCGCAAGTAAGTGTAAAACGTGAACAATTTAACCAGGGTCCAATCTCAGATCCGGTTCAGTTGCTTCAGGGAAAAGTTTCCGGTCTTCAGGTGTACAACAGAGGTGGTGACCCTAACAGATCCAGTACTATCAGATTGAGAGGTATCTCTACTGTGGGAGCCAACGTAGAACCATTGATCGTTATAGACGGTATTATCGGTGCATCGCTTCAAAATATCGACCCTAATGATATAGAGTCAATGGATGTGTTAAAAGACGGATCTGCCGCTGCTATCTATGGATCCAGAGGATCAAGTGGCGTTATCATAATTACCACTAAAAGAGGAAGTAAAAGAAGTACCGGTGTCAAATTAACCTACAATGGTCAGGTAGGTGTTTCATCACGTATGAGAAACATTGAAATCATGGATGCAGCTCAGTTTAAAGCAGCGGGTGGTACCAATCTGGGAAGCACTACTGACTGGGTAAATGAAGTCACTCAGTCTGGTGTTAATCAGGTACACGGAATTGCAGCTGAAGGTGGGGGAGGAAACACTAGCTACAGAGTATCTGCCAATGTCAGAAGTGTAGATGGTATTCTGAAAACTTCAGGGTTTGATCAGATCAATACCAGATTAAATTTCACTACTAAAGCGTTGAACGATAAATTGACGGTAGATTTTAGTACTTCAGTGACATCAAAAACTCAGAACTTTGCTTTCCAGGAAGCATTGAGATACGCGATCTTATATAACCCAACAGCTCCTGTATTGGGATCAAAGTCACCTTATCCTTTCAATAGTGCACAGTTTGGTGGCTATTTTGAATCATTAGGTTTGTTTGATGCATTCAATCCGGTATCAATTATAAATCAAAACAAGAATACTGGTAAAAGTACAGAATTCAATTATGGAGCGAACCTAGGTTATAAACTCTTGGATAATCTGACAATTAGTGCCAGAGTTGCAAGCCAGGACAATAAATTTGCTTCAAGACAATACTATCCCACTACCTCAAATTTCAGAGGTAATGCTACCAGCCCCATTAGAAAAGGTCAGGCAAACTTTTATGACCAGGATACAAAATTTAAATTGTATGAAGCATATGCCACGCACCTGAGCGAGTTTGGTAAGTCAACTCTATCACTTACTGGTGGATATTCTTATCAGCAATCCAACTTCAACAGCCACTCACTGGGTATTGGAGATTTTGCAAACGGTGATTTAGATTTTAGTAACGCAATAGAAACATCTCAGGATTTACAGAATGCAGGATTTATTACCGTAAATTCAGACGCATCTCCTGATGAAAAGATCATTGCTATGTTCGGAAGAGCCAATTTTACCATTAATGACGCTATTTTTGTGAATGGATCCATAAGAAGAGAAGGTTCAACAAAACTGGGAGCAGATAATCAATGGGGAATTTTCCCGTCTTTAGGTGT
The DNA here is from genome assembly GCA_043748345.1 of Saprospiraceae bacterium. Taxonomy (GTDB): domain Bacteria; phylum Bacteroidota; class Bacteroidia; order Chitinophagales; family Saprospiraceae; genus OLB9. The sequence continues at coordinate 5,272 of JAYTNJ010000158.1, read as the reverse complement.
GGGTGTAGACATCAATAAATATGCAAAAATCAATGCATTAAATTTATTAAAGCTTAGAGTAGGGTATGGAATTACGGGTTCCTTACCGGGCCAAAATGGTCTGGCAAGAGCGATCAGAGGCATTGAAAATGGGGCTGACGGTAGTGTTACGACCAGATTGCTCCGAGCAGCTAACCCAGACCTTAAGTGGGAAGAAAAAGCAGAAACTAACTTAGGTATTGAGTTAGGTACAGGCAAACTGAGAGCTACTATTGAATTGTACAACAGAGATATTAAAGACTTTATACTTGAAAGAACAGTAGATGTAGCTGTATTTGGTGTAAACAGAAGAGTAGAAAATGCTGGAAAACTGAATACCAAAGGAGTGGAGGTAGCGCTTTCGTTTGATGCTATCAAAACCAGCAATGTAAGCTATACTACCGGAATTGTATTTTCAACTTATAAGACAGTGCTTAAAAATTATGTAATACCTCAGGAATCAAGAGCCAATTTGGGCGCTCCTGGTCAGAACGGTACAAACATGATTCGTGTAAAAGAAGGCGAAGAAATCGGCCAGATTTGGGGACCTGTATTCAATGGAGTTACTGATAAAGGTGACGTGATATTTAAAGATGTAAATGGTGATGGAAAATTTGTAACCGGCCAGGATAAAGCATTAGAAAAAGATGCTGACTTTGCGGTGCTAGGTAATGGAATTCCTGATTTTGAATTGGGATGGACAAATAATCTTTCTTATAAAGGCTGGAATGTGAATGCATTTTTCAGAGGTGCATTTGGGCATAGCCTGGTGAATACCTGGAGAGCGTTTTATGAGCCTAGACTTTCTTCACAAACTTCATACAACTTTGTAAATACGGAACTAGCGGTTAAAGGCTTAACTACTGCCAGATTTAGCTCACTTTATGTAGAAAAAGCAGACTTTTTCAAATTGGACAACCTTACCATTTCAAGAAGCATCCCGCTTGGAAACATAAAAGCGATCAGCAATCTGAATGTATCACTTACAGGCCAGAATTTGTTTGTCATTACTAAATACACTGGTTCAGATCCTGAACCTGCTCTTGTTTACTATGGAGCTACAGACAATGGTAGTGTAGAAAATACCACCAACGGTGATGTATTAAGCCCTGGTATAGATAGCAGAAACAACTATTTTTCTGCCAGAGTAGTTACTTTAGGTATTAACTTTAACTTTTAAAAATTAAGAAAACATGAAAAGTGTAAAAAAATATTTTATTTATCCTTGTCTTATCCTTATGATTGGTGCATGTACCAATCTGGATGAGCAACTAAAAGGAGACGTTACCACAGATATCTCTATTAAGGGTTTATCTACCGGGTCAGGCGGAGGAGCATCAGATGTTTTGGGAGCAGCTTTTGCAGAGTTGCGTAATACCGGATCTGCCAATCATGGAGCTTATTATAGTATACAATCCATCACATCGGATGAGATGTGTATAGGTGCCAAAGGTGGTGACTGGTTTGATGGTGGAATACTGGTAGAGCTGCACAGACAGACATATACCCCTACTCACGCATTTATCACTGGTACTTGGAATGGTCATTACGGAGCTATCAATACCTGTAATGAACTTCTCGCGAAAGGTGGATTGGATGCTAACCAAACGGCGCAAATAAAGGTTCTAAGAGCATATTTTTATATGAGATTGATGGATCTTTACGGAAATGTCAAAATCATCACTGCTCCAAAAGTTGATGCTCCGCAAGCGACCAGAGCAAACGTATTTAAGTTTGTCGAAAGTGAAATGCTGGCTGCATTGGGTGTAACAGAAATTAAGCAGGGTATGAATTTGTCTGGCAGTCCTCTGGGTACTGCTATTAATCCAAACAGAATTAATACTTTTGCAGCATTGGGAATTATAGCTAAACTGTATCTGAACGCTGAAGTATATGCTGGTACAAAGATGTATGATAAAGCAGCAGTAGCAGCAGGATATGTGATCGATAGCGGTGCATATAAGCTGTGTGGCGATGGTTGTAAAGTTTCAAATCTTGGTAGAAGGACAGCAGTTGCAACAGATCCAGCAGATCTGGAAGGATATGCGGCTGTTTTTGCGCCGAATAATGAAACCAATCCTGAAAATATTTTTACTATACTGTATGATGAAGCAAAAGCCGGCGGTATGAACTTCTCTCAAATGAACCTTCACTATTCCAGCCAGTTTACATGGAACCTTAATGCACAGCCGTGGAACGGGTATCAGGCATTGGAAGAGTTTTACAACTCATACACCGATGCAGATGTACGTAAGAAGAACAACTTTATAGTAGGCCCGCAATTGGATTTCGGAGGTTCAGCTGTTTTGGATTATGCATCTGATGATGGTGATCTTCAGTTGAATTATACACCTAAGATCAATGAATTGGCTCCAAACTCCAAAAGAGAAGCTGGCTCAAGACCCGGAAAATTCAGCTTTAAGCAGTTGGGTCGTCCTGATCAGGACAATGACTACCCTATCGTGAGATTAGGAGAATTGTATTTGATCAGAGGTGAAGCTTTGGCCAGAAACGCCGGTAACTGGGCATTAGCTATCCCTGATGCCAATGTAATCAGAGCCAGAGCAAAAGTACAACCTTATAATACACTTGATGCTAACGAATTCCTGAAAGAAAGAGGACGCGAAATGTTCCAGGAAGGTGTAAGACGTACAGACCTGATAAGATTCGGAAAATACAATGACGCCTGGTGGGAAAAACCAATTTCTCAGGCATTCAGAAATATATTTCCAATTCCACAGGATGCCATCAACGCAAGTGCTGGTACGCTTAAGCAGAACCCAGGTTACTAATAGAAATGTAAATAATATTAAAAAAGCCACCCATCAAAAGGTGGCTTTTTTTGTTTAATATATAATGATACCTACATTGAAGTATAAAGGATTATTAATTTTTACGACAATATTGTTTATCTCATGTAAAGGAGACAAAAACACTCTTTTTACTCTTACGGATAATAAAGAGACGGGTATAGTGTTCAGTAATGATGTACCATATACTGAAGAGTTTAACACTTATACTTACAGGAATTTTTATAATGGGGGTGGTGTAGCATTAGGAGATATAAATAATGATGGTCTTCCGGATATATATTTTACGGGAAATATCACAGATAATAAACTTTTTCTCAACAAGGGTAGTTGGAAGTTCGAAGATATTACGGCAAAGGCAGGAGTGGGATGTAAAGGCGTATGGTCCACGGGTGTTACTATGGTGGATATCAACGCTGACGGATGGCTGGATATCTATGTCTGTAAAGCCGGAAAGCCCGGAAAAGATCACCGTTATAATGAATTATTCATCAATCAAGGCGATCTGACCTTCAAAGAAAGTTCAGCTGAGTATGGTTTAAATATCACCGGATTGTCCATTCATTCTGCTTTTTTTGATTATGATAAGGATGGCGATCTCGACTGTTATCTGTTGAATAACTCTATTCGGTCGGTCGGTGGTTTTGATCTCAAGAAGAACCAGAGAGATATACCTGATCCTGACGGAAACAGGTTGCTACGGAATGATAACGGAAAGTTTACAGATGTTTCAAAAGATGCAGGCATATATTCAAGTAAGATAGGTTATGGACTAGGCATTACTATTAGTGATTTTAACGGTGATTTGTTTCCGGATATCTTTATTTCCAATGATTTTTTTGAAAAAGACTATATGTATATTAACCAGCAGAATGGGACATTTGCTGAAAAAAGTGATTCCTGTTTTGCCAGTATGTCTATGGGATCTATGGGAGCAGATGCCAGTGATCTGGACAATGATCTCCTTCCTGATTTGTTTGTGACAGAGATGCTACCCAGAGATCACGTAAGGAAAAAAACCAAAAACCAGTATGAAACTTGGGACAAATATCGTGCTTCGGTAGAGAATGGGTATCATCATCAATACTCGAGAAATGCGCTTCATAAAAATATCGGGAATGATAAGTTTCTAGAAATCAGCAGATTTGCAGGGGTCGCAGATACTGACTGGAGTTGGGCATCATTAGCACAGGATTATGATAATGACGGACTTAGAGATCTTTTTGTGAGCAATGGAATTTATAAGGATTTATTGGATAAGGATTATCTCAATTATACTGCAAATGCCAGTATGATAAAATCTAAAATAGATAGACAAGAAAGGGTATTAACCATGCTAATAGATAGCATGCCTTCTGTACCCGTAAAAAACTGTATGTTTAAAAATAAAGGGAAGATGCACTTTGAGTTAGTTTCAGATGAATGGGGATTTGAAACTCCAAGTTACAGTAATGGCAGTGCCTATGGTGATCTGGATAATGATGGTGATCTGGATCTGGTGGTTAATAACGTAAATATGCCCGCTTTTATATATAAAAACAATTTAGACACTGTGACCAACCGCAGTATTCGGTTTGTTTTAAAAGGAGATGCTAAAAATACTTTTGCCATAGGCACTAAGATTTTGTTACAATATAATGGCCAAAGTTCCATGATGGAGAACTACACATCCAGAGGATTCCAATCATGTATCGAGCCAGTCATCCATTTTGGAGTTGGAAATGTTGATATGATTGATACTATAAAGATCTTCTGGCCTGATGGCAGACAGTCCACCATGAACAATCTGAAGACCAACCAAACTTATACTTGTAAGGAGGATCAAGCTAAGGAGTCTCCTATTGAAAAAAATTTTGTTACATCTAATATTTTGACTGTAAATAATGGAATCAACTTTACACATGATGAAATTGATATTAATCTGTTTACAAGAGAAAGACTGCTTATTGAGATGAATGGGTTTGATGGTCCCGGACTAGCTGTGGCTGACATTAATGGTGACACGATAGATGACATCTTTTGCGGAGGAGGGAAAAATCAAGCCTCGATTCTATTTTTATCCTCCGGAAATAAGTTCATTGAGAAAATGGCACCATTTGATGCTGATTACAGATCTGAAGTAGTGAAAGCTGAGTTTTTTGATTCTGATAATGATGGAGATCTGGACTTATATGTAGCTCATGGCGGAATGTCATTTTCAGAGTTTGCTCCCGAGTTGCACGATGTATTGTATATAAATACAGGTATGGGGGAATTTGAAAAGGCTAAAGTTTTACCATTTCCTGAGCCTTTTTATACAGGTGATTTTGAAATAGGCGATTTGAACAATGACGGACTAAACGACATAGTTGTGACTGAAAAGATGAAAACAACACTTTTTGGTGTGCCGGGAAGCATATATATTCTTTATAATACGGGTGGAAATCAGTATAAATGTGATGTCC
>JAYTNJ010000157.1:0-6090 GCA_043748345.1 Saprospiraceae bacterium | reverse complement strand
TGTGACAGCATTAAGTGACGAAGAAAAAAATGGAGCTATCTTGTTTTTTGGAAAAGCAAAATGTAGTAATTGCCACACAGGGCCTGCTCTTAATAGTATGCAGTTTAATGCTTTAGGTATGAAAGATATGGTAGATTGCCCTGAACCTACCATAAACACAAAACAAAATGACCCCGCAAATCTAGGAAGGGGTGGGTTTACAAAAATATCAAGTGATAATTTCAAATTTAAGGTGCCACAGTTATATAATCTAGCTGACTCACCATATTATGGACATGGTTCCAGTTTCAGGACCATCAAAAATGTAATAAAATATAAAAATCTGGCAATACCGGAAAATAATAATATATCAAAAGAACAATTAGATCCGTTTTTCAAGCCACTAAGTTTGACGGAAGAAGAAATAAATGCTATAAATACTTTTATCACAAAAGCACTTTATGATCCTAATCTGAGTAGATTCGTCCCCCAAAAATTACCTTCTGGACTTTGCTTTCCGAATGCCGATTTACAGTCCAGAAGGGACATGGATTGTTTTTAAAACTATCTATGCTAGTAATAAAAAGCCTGTCAGGATTCTGCGGGCTTTTTTTATTCTTCTGCTAAAAAAGGATATTTATAATCTAAGGGAGGGACAAAAGTTTCCTTTATCGTTCTCGCAGACACCCATCTGAAAAGATTTAAAATAGAACCTGCTTTATCATTTGTGCCGGAAGCCCTGGCACCCCCAAATGGCTGCTGTCCAACAACGGCCCCGGTTGGCTTATCATTAATATAAAAATTACCTGCGGCATTTTTAAGTTTATCCACCCCAATTTTGAGTGCATAACGATCTTTTGAAAAAATAGCTCCGGTCAGGGCATAAGGGCCCGTTTTGTCGACTATACCCAATGTCTCTTCATAAGCATGATCTTCATAAACATATATGGTAAGTACCGGCCCGAAAAGCTCTTCACACATGGTAGTGTAGTATGGGTCCTCCACTCTAATTACAGTTGGTTCAATAAAATACCCTTTAGATTTGTCGAAATTTCCACCTGCTATTATTTCTGTATTACTGTCATTTTTAGCGGCAGAGATAAATGAAGTGATTTTATCAAAGGCTTTTTCATCTATCACTGCATTGATAAAATTACGGAAATCTTCCGGATTTCCCATTTTGAAATCATCGAGGTCGGCTTGCAGATATTTTTTTACATCTGGCCAAAGTGACGCGGGTATATAAGCTCTTGATGCCGCTGAACATTTCTGACCCTGAAATTCGAAAGCCCCTCTTGACAATGCCACCGCCACTTCTTTAGCATTTGCAGACGAGTGGGCAATTACAAAGTCCTTACCTCCTGTCTCACCTACCAATCTGGGATAACTTTTATAATTAAACATATTATCTCCGATAGTTTTCCATATCCTGTTAAACACACCCGTACTACCTGTAAAATGAATACCTCCAAAATCAGGATGACTAAATATGACATCTCCTGCAGTAGGGCCATCAACAAATATAAGATTTATAACACCTGGAGGTAAACCAGCTTCTTCAAACACTTCCATAATGACAGCAGCAGAATATATCTGAGTTTCTGCCGGTTTCCATACGATAGTGTTTCCCATCAATGCCGGAGCACCACAAAGATTTCCAGCTATGGATGTAAAATTAAAAGGTGTAAGGGCAAAAACAAACCCTTCTAATGGTCTGTATTCCAATCTGTTCCATATACCTCGCACACTTTCAGGTTGTAGTGCATATATTTCTGTCATATACTGGACATTAAATCTGAAAAAGTCTGCCAGTTCGCATACCGCATCAATTTCTGACTGATAGATATTTTTTGACTGGCCCAACATAGTTGCAGCATTCATTTGTGCACGGTACGGACCAGTAAGCAGATCGGCAGCTTTGAGGAATATAGCTGCTCTATCTTGCCAGGGAGTTTCTTCCCAATTTTTTTTAGCATACAGTGCTGCTGATATTGCCAACTCCACATGTGTCTTATCTCCCATAGCATGTGTACCCAAGGTATGATGCAATTCATGAGGCGGGTGTATAGACTTCTTTTTATCAGTGAACACTTTATTGCCACCTATAAACATCGGTATATCAATTCTTTTATTCTTAAGATCTGCAATAGCAGCTTTGACCTGAGATCTCTCAACTGATCCCGGAGCGTAAGAAAGCACAGGTTCGTTTATGGCTCTGGGAACAGTAAAAATTGCATTTGACATAAATATTTAAATTTGGTTAGGTTCAAGTAATAAATCTTTTGAAATTATTTCAGGTACAAAGGGGGCTACATTACCGTTACCCTTGATGATTTCTCTCACGATAGTAGAACTGATATGTGAGAATTCAGGCTGGCTGATAAGAAATATAGTTTCGACATCTTTACCCATAATGGTATTAAGTTGGCTTATTGTTTTTTCGTAGTCAAAATCTGAGGCATTTCTTAGGCCCCTGATCAAATAATGTGCATTTCTTTTTTCACAAAATTTGACTGTTAGCCCTTCAAAATATGAAATCTCTACATTATGATAGTTTTTAAATACTTCATTTAACCAATAAAGTCTCTTTTCGAGTGAAAAAAGCGCACTTTTCTGATTATTTAGCCCTACGGCAACGATAATTTTGTCAAATAATGGAACAGCCCTGCGCACCAGATCAACATGGCCTAAAGTGATCGGATCAAAAGAGCCCGGGAAAACGGCAATTTTCATTCAGGAAAATATTTGGTGGTTAAGATCATGCAAAGTAACGACAATAATACGTCTGCTCACAATTTATAGTTGGATTTCGGTAAAATTTCAATCCGCTATTTCCGTTTAAATGACCAAGTAATATGGGCCTTGGCTACTATATTATCGAAATTATCACTCGCCGTGGAGATCATTTGGAAAGAACCTGTATCCCCTTTCTTTGTCATTCCGTCAAGAAAATTTCTTATTTCATTTCCTTGATCACATCTCAAGGAGATCAAAGAAGAAGCTTTTTTAAGATATTCCATTTGAAAGTTGGTAACCAACATTGAGTGAGGTACTCTTTCTGCCAAATGCAATTGGCATAAAGCACCTGTGGACAGTTCAGCGGCCCCAGCCATTGCTCCAAAATAAATAGAATTAAATGGATTTTGTGTCCTCCAATTAAAGGGTAATATCAAGTTACAATGTTTTTCGTCCAGAGATTTAATTTTGATACCCCAGAAAAAAACCGATGGCAGCCTAAAAAACATTCCGAGACGAAATATAAATGGATTAAGTGCCCTTTTTTGATATTTTAATGATTTTGCGTCCATAAATCTATTATTTTCTAGGTACCCAAGGTATTTCAGGAACATCCCTTGAGTGACCAATATATCTTGAAAGCACAAAAAAGTAGTCTGAAAGCCTGTTCAGGTATACAATAATCTTTGGGTCAACCGGAGATCCGTGATGTAACGTTATCACTTTGCGTTCTGCTCTCCTGCACACAGTCCTGCATACATGGGCATACGCCACTGCAGTGTCACCTCCTGGTAATATAAAATTTTTAAGCGGTTCCAGAAGCTGGTCCATAGTATCCATAGCATTCTCAAGGGTATGGATATCTTCATCAGTCACATCAGGGGTAATCATTCTTTTTTCTGGGTCAGATGCGAGATTGGATCCAATAGTGAAAAGTCTTTTTTGCACTTCTGTCAAAAAGTAGTTTTGTGTAGCTTCATGAAATGATGTATTGAGCAGCCCGATAAACGAATTTAATTCGTCAACGGTGCCATAAGCTTCAATCCTGATATCATCTTTGAATACTCTTTTCCCACCAAAAAGTGATGTAGTACCCGAGTCCCCGGTTTTGGTATAAATTTTCATATGGAAATAAAAATAGTGCCCGCAAAGGTATAAAGTATACTTAACATTTTATAAACTTTAAAAATTCACTGATATAGTACCTTTGCTATTCTCTTAAATAAATATATTACATATGACTACCAACATTTACAAACTTCATCCATGGCATGGAGTAGAAATAGGAACAGAAGCCCCTTCACTTGTTACAGTTTTTATTGAAATCATACCCAGCGATACAGTAAAATATGAAATTGATAAACACTCAGGGTATCTAAAAGTAGATCGGCCACAAAAATTCAGTAATATAGTACCAGCATTGTACGGTTTTATACCCCAAACATATTGCGCGGAAGATGTAGCGAAACTAAATATGAAATCGACAGGTAGGACAGACATTAAAGGAGACGGCGATCCATTGGATATTTTGGTACTGACTGAAAGAGAAATCACACACGGTGACGTACTGGTTAAAGCGTATCCGATAGGTGGTTTCAGATTGGTGGATAATAATGAAGCGGATGACAAAATCATAGCTGTCTTAAAAAATGATGATGTATATGGTCTATGGAAAGATATAAAGGATGTACCGCTTACGATTATAAATAGACTCAAACATTATTTCCTGACATATAAGCAGATGCCGGATAAAGACCCTACTTGTTTCATTGATGAAGTTTATGGCAAAGATGTAGCTTATGAAGTAATTGAAGCCAGTATTTCAGATTACCATCATCACTATCGAAGGTAGAAGGTTAAGATAAAGTCCTAAATGTAAAATTCATTTTGGTTAATGATGATAAACTATTTTACCGAATTGTGTCCCTTTTTCCATTCTTACGAAACCTTCAGGTATACTATCGAAAGGCAAAACTGTATCTATTACAGGCCGTATTTTATGCAGATTGACAAATTCTATCATCGCATTAAAATCAGTATCCGACCCCATCGTAGAGCCTATTATAGAGATTTGTTTCCAGAATATAGGCTGAGGGCTGAGAACGTCAAATTTTCCTGCTGTCCTTCCATAAAAAACTATTCTTGCACCAGGATTAAAAGCTCTTACCAACTGACTGAAACCACTTCCACTAGGTCCATCAAGCACAACATCTACCCCTTCTTCCTCAATGAGCATTTTTTTTGCCCAGTCGGTATCATGATAAATGTATCCGGAATTTGCTCCCAGCGAAATAGATTCGGCTATTTTGAAATCTGAACTGGAAGTAACACTACTTCACATCCATGCGATAAGGCAAACTGCACAGCAAAGAAGACAACACCACCGCCAATACCCGAAATCAATACTTTTTCACCTGGTTTGAGGGACGCTCTCATCATCAAAGCCCGGTAAGCCGTTACACATGCAAGGGGTAAACTGCTGCTTCAATATCTGTAAGATGTGGTGGTTTATGGTGTAAATATTTTCTGTCTATAGCAATATAATCGGCAAATGTTCCATCATCAGGTATGCCAGGAGTTCTGACATCATGTGACTGGAAAGAATGGTTAATACCCCAGTGTAAACGGGGATTGATAACATACGTCTTATCTTTAAAATATACCCCAACCGTCCGAAGCCATAATCGCACAAAATCGTATATTGGGGAATTGACCTTTTGTAATCCAAACATCCCTGTGATTCAGGGCTATTGTATGTATATTAAGAAAAACTTCATTTTCTTTTAAGCTTTGGAAAAGAACTGATTCCAGAGACGGAAGTTCATTGTTATTCTGAATAATAAAGGCTTTCATATGCTTAATTTTAAATCAATAACGGAATATATATTTGATGTGCTTTTAGCAAAAATATCATCAGAATGTGTTAGAGCCTCACGACAGCATTTAATCATAACTTAATCAATAAATTTCATAGTCAAAAGAAATTAGATTGTGAAAATTATAGATTTTAAATCATTGGAAATGGGTCATTTTACATCATAAAATTTCGCAGTTTAATATTACTTCATGTATAAAAACAAAAAACCGGATATGTTGCCATATCCGGTCAAAAAACCCAGAATCATTTTTATAAACACATTACTCGATTAAAATCATTTTTTTAGTCGCAGAGAATTCTCCAGCTTCGATCTGGTAATAATACACACCAGAATTATTGAGCTGAGAATTATTGACAGTTATACTGTTAAATCCTTTATCAAACTTACCTGATAGTGAGTAAATCTGTTTACCTGTAATATCGACAATTCTCAATATTACGTCAGAAGATTTAGCCAATTCAAAAGAGATATTAGTATAATCTTTAAATGGATTCGG
>JAYTNJ010000156.1:0-1728 GCA_043748345.1 Saprospiraceae bacterium | reverse complement strand
TTCAGCACCATTTTCCAGTTTCCCTCCGAATGTGATTTGGCCTCTTCGGAGTGGATATTTTGTTGCGTAAGATTCAATTGTGTTTTACCATCAACTCCCCAATGTCGTTTACTTAAGGGAACTCACATGAGTTGGTGATAAAAGTACTGTTTTTAAAACGGGGTATAATAGGGCTCTCACTAAAGAGGAAAATTTTTATCTTGTTGAAAATTTCAGAGCCACAGCAATTGAAAACGTAACCAAACTTATCTATGACAAAGAATATCGCAGCCGTTCAAAAGACGGCCAAGAGGGGGTATTCAGCAGAGATAGAAAGCTCACCTTCAATGATTTAATTGTGTTCTTGACACGAGGGGTACATAGTTCACTTCAACGCGACCTTGACCTATTTTACAAGGAGGTAACAGGTGGTGAATTCAATATCCGCCATGTTACCAAAGGAGCTTTTAGTAAAGCTCGTGCCAAATTAAAGCCAGAAGCCTTTCTGGAATTGAACGACAACGTAGCGCAGACATTTTATTCAGAAGCTCCTTATCTTGGTTGGCACAATATGCGTTTGCTGGCCAGCGATGGATCAAGGTTGACCCTGCCTAACCATCCAAGTATCAAAGAAGAATTTGGGGAACATGGGTTTGGTCCTAATGCAGACAGTAACCAATCATTGGCATTGGCTTCTTTTCTTTATGACCCCATCAACCTTGTTACCCTGGATGCCCAAATAGCACCCTACAGTTCCAGTGAGCGGGATTTGTTCTACAAACATTTGGAAAAGGTAGAAGAAGGAGATCTATTATTGTTGGATCGTGGCTATCCAAGTATAGCCCTTATGTTTTTAATACTTGCCCGCAAGTCAGACTTCTGTATTCGTATGAAAGAAGACTGGTGGCTATCGGTCAAAGAATTCATGGAAAGTGGAGAGAAAGAAAGGATAGTTGTTTTTACGCTCCCTAAAAAAGACAGAAAAAAAATACAGGAAGAACTTCCGGGAATGGCCGCTCAAATAACAGTACGTTTGGTATGCGTAACCTTAGAGACCGGTGAGAAAGAAGTCCTGTGCACCTCTTTAACGGATACGGAAAAATATCCACATGAAGACTTTGTGGACCTTTATCATTACCGTTGGGGCATAGAAGAAGGCTATAAACTATTCAAGGCTCGGGTAGAAGTAGAAAATTTTTCAGGAAAAACGGCCAAAGCCGTTAAACAGGATTTCTATGCAAAGGTATTTATGATGAGTTTGTGTGCTGTGTTGGCATTTCCCATTGAAGAGAAAGTGAAAAAAGAACATTTAGAAAGCGAAAATAAACATCCTAAGAAAATAAATAGGACAGCAGCATTATCAACTACCTGTAGTATTGTAATAGCACTGTTTATTAAAAAAACAGTTACCCATGCCGTGGAAGCCTTTGACACCATTATCAGTAAAACAACAGAAATTGTCAGACCCGGAAGAACAGAACAGCGAAAACATAAGCCAAAGAGACACTATTATATGAATTACAAAAGGTTATAGCTTAAGTAAACGACATTGATTCATTATTCATTATTCAATGACCCATAATTTTTAGTGTTGTATTCGTTGCCATGACTGGGGGTGTAGTAAGGATGCCTCTTCGCCAATCCCTGTAGTTCGTATTTCCAATTTATCTAAAAAATTTTCGAAAGGCTTTGATCGTCTGTTCTGCCGCTGCATCCGGATTGGGCCACGGAAAAGCTTCTGCCGAGATA
>JAYTNJ010000155.1:0-5663 GCA_043748345.1 Saprospiraceae bacterium | reverse complement strand
TAAAAGTTTCTGTCCCATTTCGCAAAGTTATTCATTTCTAATTTACGAACAATCTTTATATTCCTTTGATTTTCATTGACAGGACTTGGAGGTCTGAATGTATAAAATCCAAGTTGAATTTGTCTGGACTGGTATCGATCAATAACTTGCTACAGCTGAGTTACTTTATTTTTTAAGTCTAGTTTTTAAATCCATTTTTTGATGCAATATTCTTTCAATTTCTATTAACTCATTTTCTAATTCCCTGTAAAATATGATGTGTCTATTTACTATTGAACCTTTTAGTGATTTCCAGACACCTTCATAATTTTTCCCGTCAGATGGGTTTTCAGAAATTTCTCTACACTTATTCAATATTTCCTGATAGTATTTGTCGGCTTGAATTTCTGACCATGTTTGGAAAGTATAATTCCAAATTTCAGTTAAATCCTCAACTGCTTTGTTGGTAAATTGAAATTTAGGCATTTTTCAATCTACATCTTTTCAATCCTTCAAGGTGTAAATTGGAATCAAAGTTTACGGCAACACCACTTTCAATTCCTTCTTTGATCGCATTTCTTAATGTTATATATTTCTGTTCTTCATCTTCCAGTAATCTTAGTCCTGCTCTTATAACTTCACTGATGTTTTTGTATCTTCCTTCTTCGATCCGATGTCTGACAAATTCTTCAAAGTGGTTTCCGAGGGCAACTGACGTATTTTTGCTCATTTTTTTAATTATTACACAAAGTTACCAATTATTGGTAAATCACACAAGTATATTTTTAGGTTTTAGTCTTTAGGTATTGGTCTTTAGGTATTGGTCTTTAGGTATTAGGCTTTTACTATAAGCTATAGCGTCACCCAGTAATAAAATATTGAATGCCAAAATCGAAGCACAAACGCAGCTCCTCTCTCTAGAGGGGCGGGGGTGAGTAAAAACATCGAGCTGTTGGTCTTTTCTATTTGTCTTTAGGTATTAGTTAGTCAGTTACCTTTCTACTCTACCCGTATCATCTTCCTGGTAGCTGAGAAGTCACAAGTAGTCAGTGTGTAGTAAAAAACACCAGCAGAACCAATATGATCTCTTGTGAATATTTCACTATTCAAGCCTTTGTTAGCATGGATGTTTCTTACTGACACTACCTTACCGGTAACATCATATACACTGATCGTAGCTGTTGCTGCTTCTATCATATTGAAGCTGACTGAAGTCTGACCTTTGAATGGGTTTGGCTCATTCTGATGCAACTGGATAGCTGTAACCGGTGCTGTTCTTACTTCAAGTGATACTTTACCTACTTCAAAGTTACTAGTGTAAGATTCTGCAGGCGTTACTGCTGATCCTATAGATATCATTTCGCTTGCTTTTACTGCTCTGTCTGCTTTCACAACTATGGTGAAGAGTACTGTACCTTCTGCCAATGTGATACCTTCTCTACCCGCATAACTCATCGTCACTTTGTCTTTGGCTACTTTACCTACATTGGCTTCATTCATTTCTAAGGCACCCGAGATTATTCCAACAAAGGCTCCGCCTTTCAGATGCATCGTGTATTGGAAGCCTGTGATATCTCTACAGTTTTCTGATATTACTGGTATTTCAACTACTTCTCCTGCTGCCAGCATTTGTTCTTCCACTGCCATAGTCAGTTTCTTATCACTTCTCGTTCCTGTGTTCGAATTGGCTATACCCGATGTTGCATTACCACTCACATCTCCGATCTTCACTGCGATAAAGTTGTAATTTCCGTTGGCTGTTGCCAGTGTGGCCATCATACTCTCTAAATATGGAAATGGCTTATCGGCATTCATCACCTGATTTTCGATCGGGAATCGCCAGCTCGTATTGTCCTGATATCCATCCGTCATGCCCATGATCACCTTCCGGATATCTGTAAGGTCCATTGCGGTCACCTTGCCATCATTATTAGCATCCGCAGCTATCATTTGGTAGGGACTCGTGATAGGCTGTATGCCCAGGATATGTCGCTGTATGATCACCAGATCCAGCGTACTCACGCCATTCACGTCATCGCCATCTTTGGATGCTTTCAGTTCTGTATCGGTGTAGATATCCATACCATAATCACCTAGTTCATCCGTCATCTCCTGTTTCGGATATTCGGGTAGTGCCGCATTTGCTATAATCGCTGCATTCATTACACCCTGACCTGCTTCCGTATGCACATTGCCAGCTATTCTTGAGCCTGCACTTGGTGGACAGCCGTTGCCATTACATACTATCGTAAGTTCTACTTCGCAATAGTCCGGATTCAGATTCCAGTCCAATACCGTTACTTTCAGGGTTCTCTTTCCTGGAGTGGTAAATATCATTCCTGATGTCTTTGAAGCAGGATTCCATTTCTGCAATTCACCCGCTCTGTATTTTGTTGCTGCATCAGCTGCTGTGTACTCACCATAATCATCGAAGTAGTGGTCTACCTCTAGTTTTGCAGGATTGATTTTGCCATTGTCAAACGTAAATCTCAAATCTTTTGGATCTGTACATCCATCGTCTGCGCCTCTGTCAAAGTCTCTCGCCCAGATCTCTACCATCGGTGCGGTGCCAACAGGTGATCCAGCAGGTACTGCCATCAAGGAGGTACTCAGGTGGATACAGTACGGGGTCGGTGGCTTCAGATCTGTTACTGTCAGTACTTCACTACAAGTAGTATAGTTGTGACATCCGTCTGCTACTTTGTAACCTATTTTGTGCTTGCTGAATTTACCTGCTATTTCATTTTTGAAGATTATTGTAATGTTCGCTCCAGGTGCTGATGGTGCCATGTATTTGGTAGGTATACCATTTAAATTATTGTCCCATGTTGTCGCCCATGTACCTGTACTTGGTACGAATGAACTATATACAGCGTCTATGGTACCGTCTCCCCACTCATCTATCGATATCTCCCACTTCAACCATCTGTCGCTGCTTCCTGCGGCACATCCACCGTCATCAGTCGCTGATTTAGTCAAGGTTGGTCGTGATACACATCCTGCTCCCTGTGACAGGGTAAGGTCTGCACATGTAATAACAGGTGCTAGATTGTCTACAAACATGAAGTCTTTTTTGAACGTTGCACACTCATTGGTACACCAGTTCATAAAGTTGTACGTTACTAACCATTTCATACATACTCCGTTTTCAAATGAGAATTTTTCAGTCGTCGTATTCAGTCCGATCACATCACATGGACCTTGTAAATATTTAGGTGTCCATGCTAATATATCTGCTGCTGTTGGTCCTGCACATGTAGTAGTCGCTGCATCAGGATATCCATCCTGATTACAATCTACTGCATAGTTGACAGCATTGTTAGATATAAATGGTGGATTACATGGTACAACAGGAAATCTTACATGATATCTGCCACCGGCTGCTGTTGCTATACCTGGTACCCGTGGTTCTGGTAACTCCCGAAGACAAGCTAAGATAGCAGATTGAGTGGTAGCTCCATATTTAGGAAACGCCACATCCGCAAATGTCCAATAATTGTTACCATCCTGATCACGTGCATAGTCGATTTCTATTATCTGCGGGCTGGTCACAGTAATGCCTTTGCTGATAGCTCTGAATGTCCTTGTGAATTTTCCAAGACCACACTGTGTTGGGAAGCCAGTAGCCCATGCATCTCTGTATTCTATAGCAGGAGTCTCGCATGCTGCGTATGCTTGAGGTATGCCTGTTTTTCCAAAAAATACTCCAGTATTGATATTTTTCCACGTTGTGGTAAAGTTTTCATCGATAGGCTCGTCGCATTCTACCTCAATATCAGGTACCTTTGTGATCACTGGTGGTACTTTACACTCTACCTTTACATACGCCCATGTATCATTATAGTTGTCCTGTAGAGGGTACGGAATATCGTCGGTATCGTTTACCCAACACCCTAAACAACCATCATTATTAGCGTCATCCCAGACTCGAAGGATAACTTCAGAATATCCTTCATCTCTTTTACCATCACCATTGACATCTACCACCATGGCATCCAGATCCGTGCAACAAAAAACTACATATAGACCATTGTCATCATCCTGAGCACTATATTGCCCCGCACCAGTTTCAGGAAAAGAAGCTGGAAATTTATCACTAAAGGTTCTGTTATTGTTAAAAGTTCCATTCCTGCCAATATTACCGCAATTGGATGGAGAAGATGATCTTCTTATTTCAACTCTTACTTGTGAGCAATGGTCATAAGACCCATTGTCTATGCTTGCTGCAAAAAGTTTCGCTTGTGCATCAAATATGCCTGAGCTTTCATACCCTGGTGTCAGGCTTAACACAATACCCTGCTTGACAACTGCTACAGGAGCTGTGTTATCATTTACAGTAACGATGATATTAATTGTCCTTTCATTTCCACAACAATCCTTCAGAGTCCATTTCAATATATTAGCTCCCATTTTTAATCCTCTTGCTCTAAATCTGTTGCCTAGTTTATATACTGTAACGTCAGCATCAGTTGAAAAAAGATTTACCACAGGCTCCAGGTCACAATTGTCATACAATTCCCAAAGATCCGGAATATATGCATCAGCTGTACAATCCCATGGCCTAGTAGTCACCGCGGTATCTTTACCGATGCCGGTAGGAGCAATCTGATCCATTAAATTAATAATCTGGATGTGGGTAACCATAGCCCCATTGCACCAATCCAAAATAAGCCATGTTCTGATTACTTTTCTATTACCAAGACAACTATCTCCACAGGTATGAATGTTTTTGTCCGAAAATGATGTAAAATAATTACACAAACCCGGACTCCCAGCAAAAATACATCGGTCGATTGAGTCTGAAGTGATTGAAGTATATGTGTTAGAAACTCTCAGTATAGGTAAATGTGCTGCGTATATTTCAGGATGGTAGGCCCCGATATCATCTATTGGACATAAAGGAGCAACAGTGGATTCACAACTTAGGGTAACGTCTTTTGGCAAAACCAGCCTCCCAGCCGAAGGCATAGTCCAATTAGGTTGAACGAGAGTTATTGTTTGTGATGTGGTCGTTTTATTACCACCGCAGTCAGTCACCTCCCAGGTTCTTCGCACAAGAATATTGCACTTGTCATCTGTAGGAATCAGGACATCTGAAAATTTCCATTTTGTCAACCCGCAGTTTTCTGTAACTGTAGGGACTTCGACCCCTAATGCAGGGGATAAAGTTAATCCTGTTGATGATGAATATTGAACTGTTTGTTCAAATAAACCATCCTCATCCCAGCAGAAAACAGTAATTGCTCTTGGTGAAGAAAGTTCAGGTGGAAGTTTGTCTTCCATTTTGACGATACCCCAACAAGTATTACCGGAACATTGGTTTTTTACTTCATATTTTAATTCCTGCCCCAGATAGTTTTTGATTTCATTTTTAGAAATAATTTTCCCATTGAATGATTTTACCTTTATATCATAAGTTGGATTATATACATTTGTTATTAAATACTCGGTAAATTCCGCGGGGTTACAATCTGCACCTAAACTAAAATTGTAATTTTTACATAATATTGATCCTTCAGCCTTACCTGTATAAACTTCAATATTTTGAATGTCACTTTTACACCCTGCAGATGAAGAAGCTGAAACAAAAAATTCGTTGGGGTTTAGGGAATTGTTTAACGTGGGTGTAAAGTCAGGGCCCGTAAAAACAGCCATAGCTCCGGGATTTAAAATCGGATCCATAT
>JAYTNJ010000154.1:0-3660 GCA_043748345.1 Saprospiraceae bacterium | reverse complement strand
GATGGTGTTAAGAATGGAAATGAAACTGGTGTCGATTGCGGTGGAAGTTGCAGCCCATGTACTTCCTGCAATGATAATGTGAAAAATGGTAATGAAACTGGTATAGATTGTGGTGGAAGCTGTTTAGCTTGCCCAACCTGTAATGATGGAATAAAAAATGGGACGGAAACAGGGGTAGATTGTGGGGGAACATGTGGACCTTGCAATACAGGATCCGGAACAACCATGCTTTCAGGTAATTATTTTGAAGTTGGTATGGATGGCTGGGTTGATGGAGGAGGTGATTGTTTCCGATATTTAGGGACTTTGTCACCTGAAGGAAGTTATTCAATCAGAATCAGAGATAATACCGATACAGAATCTGCTATGACTTCACCGGTGTACAATTTGTCATCTTTCAATGCAGTAACTGTTGAATTTAAGTTCAGGGCTGCCGGTATGGAAGCGGGTGAAGATTTCTGGCTGAGATACTTTAATGGGGCAAGTTGGAGCACAGTTGGTACGTTTATAAGTGGTGCATCTTTTAACAACAATCAGCTTTATACAGTTACAATAACACTTACCGGTCTATTACCAAGTAACGCTCAATTCAGATTTCAGTGTGATGCATCAGAAAATGATGATGAGGTATATATTGATGCTGTGGTAATTAGAGGTAGTGGTGGTGTAAACCTGATTCAGGAAAATATTGAGATCAAGGAAGAAAACAACATTGTGATAAAAGAATGGGGAAATTCCGTTATGAGCATTTTTCCCAATCCAGCTAACCAATGGATTGAATTAAAACTGGATGATCAAATCAGTAAATTGCAGGTTTTTAATTTGGCCGGACAGCTAATGGTTCTTCCTGCCATTCAAGACAATAATATTCTGGATATAACAACACTTATACCTGGTATATATTTCATCCGCGTTGAAACAGAAGAGAATGTCTTTACCCAAAGATTGATAAAAATATAAGATTGAAATTTTGAGTTAAAAAGGCTTCCTTCATAATGCTGATGGAAGCCTTTTTTTATTTTAAATAATTTCAAACCATGTTTTTTAGACAGATACTTATTGAAATATTTTAAATGAATAAAACACCCTCTTAATTTCTTTATTTTTGCGGCATTATTTCAAATGATTTGTGCGACTGGTTATATCAAATTTGGATACTTAGGAATGTAAGTTATAATATATTGGTTGGTAAATATGTACACGGGTGAAAACATGACACATACTTCGGATCAGCAGAAAGGCATATTTTATATGCTAATAGCATCTTTTTGTTTTGCTCTTACAGGTGCATGTGCCAGATGGTTGAGGGATGATATTAATCCTGTGGAGCTGGTGCTATTCAGAAATATGATAGGCGTAGTATTTATCATGTATTCTATTCGCCAAAAACCGATAATACAGACTGGTGGCAAGCCCTGGTTACTCATTTTCAGAGGTGTAATCGGCACTCTGGCCTTGTATTCTTTTTTTTATGGAATATCAAAAATTGGCCTGGCCATTTCAATTACCTATCAGCAATCGTATCCGGTTTTTCTGGCTCTTTTTGCTTCATATTTTCTTGGAGAGAAGCTGGCTGGTCGCGAGTGGTTAGCCATTGCCACCGGGTTTACAGGAATTTGTTTGATATTTTTACCATCTGTTGATACATCATTATTGACAGTCAAACATCACGTCATAGGTCTCTCCAATGCACTAATGACGGGTATGGCTTATCTGAGTATCAGGGGATTAAGTGATATTTATGATCAGAGATCGATCATTCTTTCCTTTATGTTGTCAGGTATTGTTTTGCCTGTTATTTCTCTGGTATCTGGTCAATGGATAGAACCCGGCCATTTTGATTTTATTATAAGTTCATTTGATGTACCTAAACCTAGCCATTATCCCGTGATTTTGGTTCTTGGTTTGGCCGCTTTAATAGGGCAAATATACCTAACCAAAGCTTTTTCCTATCAAAAAACTGGGATTATTGCGGCTGTTGGTTATTCAAATATTGTTTTTTCGGTAATTTTTGGTACTTTATTAGGAGATTCATTTCCTGATTTTATGAGTATTATTGGAATTTTCCTCATCATCATTTGTGGCAGTATTATTCGTTTCCAAAGAAAAAAAACCTGGTAGAGATCATTGTTTATGCACCTCAGTGCTCTAGTAGAAAAAAAATAAAAAGCTAAGAGATATTAGTTTATTCTTACAGTCTCATATTTAAAGCTATAATATGAAAAATTAGAAAATTAGCTATAAGGATTGTATCTTAAATTGTGCAAAGTCTGGCGTTTTGAAATTACAATTGTTATGAGCAATTATCTTGATACAAGTATATTCCCTGTTTTAATTTCTGTCTTACCGGCAAGTGTTTTAAGCTGGAGTATATAGGTGACTACCTGATTTTGTATTGCAGGATTGTCTGCCTTAACATCCCAACATACTTCCACTCCTTCTTGGTGAAATAGAAGATTACCCCAACGATCAAATATTTTTATTAACTGACTAGTAATACATGCCTTAGACGGGCTGCACCAGATATCGTTGGTAGCATCACCGTTTGGAGTTACAATATTGGGAAGAATGATTTCACACTTTTGGTTAACATCAATGGTCACACATGATTCAGAAGTACATTCATTGCGTGTACCAATAACACAATATGTAGTAGTAACTGATGGGCCTGCAGTCGGAGATGAACAATTGGTGCAGGTAAGACTTTCAGATGGTTTCCATTCGTAAACGTCAGCACCTGCTACATTTAGTTTGATATTTTCCCCATTTTGAATGGTAACAGGAGGACTTATGGTAAGAATAGGACGTGTTTTTACGTCTACTGTTACTGATGTAATATCGCTGCACCCGTTCAGATTTGAAGATAGGGAATATTTTGTTTTGACAATAGGTTTCACGGTTATTGATGATCCGGTTTGCCCGTTGCTCCACAAAAGGTTGCCCTGTGATAATGTAGATAATCGCAGGGCATCTCCAAAACAAATCGTATCTGCGCCAATGATGCTAACAATCGGTTTGGGTGTTACAGCAACACTTATTGATTTGAAAGCAGTACATCCTAAAGCACCCGTTCCTGTAAGAATATAACTTCCATTGTTGGCAGGCGTTACATTTTGTATTGATGGATTCTGAGTATTTGTATTAAATCCGGCAGGGCCAATCCAGTTGTAAATATTCCCGCCTGATGCGCTAAATTTTATACTATCGCCAGTACAAACGGGGCTATTGGATGTCACAATTATATTGGGTAGAGCAGTAATCAAAATATTTGTACTTGCAGTTGATGTACATTGGTTTGTCCCCGTAACAGTAACAATATAGGTGCCCGAATTTATTGGCATTGTATTGTTTATCAGTGGGTTCTGACTGCTGTTAGTGTAAGTATTTGGGCCTGACCATGCATAAGAATTACCTCCTGAAGTGTTAAGGATCAACTGACTTCCTGCGCACAAAGGACTATTAGAACCAACAGTAGCCATTGGCACAGGATTAACGCTGACTGCGACCACTGCTGAATTATTACAATTATTAGCGTCTGTAATGGTTACAATATATGTACCAGAATTTATAACTGATGAATTATTGATTACAGGATTTTGGTTTATGCTGATAAAATTATCAGGACCTGACCATGAATAAGACGTACCTGCCGCAGATGTA
>JAYTNJ010000153.1:0-8766 GCA_043748345.1 Saprospiraceae bacterium | reverse complement strand
CAATGCGTTGATTCAGGATATTCATGCTGAAAAGCCCAGGCGGAGGATTCCTTTTTTGATTTTGTTTTCGACGGCACTTACCCTCTCAGGGCTGTTGGGAACATACCTATATTTAAAGGTTGATACAAATAGTTCAGAAATTAAAAAGCATCTTGTACATGCAGAGGTAGACAAAAACGGTTCAAAATCCGTCAACCAAACGGTAAATAGTAGTTCAGTAATGAGCTTACCACTATCAAATAATAAATTTGAAAGCATAAAAACACAAAAAAGTGATATATTTGTAAAGCCGAAAGACTTAGCTCAGAGTAATATATATCAATCAAGTATTGATCTAAAAAACGCAAAATGGTCGAACGGGAAACAGCAAATTTCTAGCAATAAAATTTCTGAATTAACTTCAGAATCAAAAGTAAATACGACCATCAGCGATATGCCCGCCAATATGGAAAATACTTTGGAAGCAACCACAGCCCGAAGTATGGATGGATTCAATATAGCTCCAATGTCTCATGCACTGAAAGGTATTTATTCTGGGAAATACGGAAAAATAAAATCCGGCAATATCGTTTGTCCAACTTTCAATAAAAAGGGAAAATTCTTTTTTGAATTAATACCTGAACTTGGATATTTTAGACCTATTAAAAAATTAGAACAAACAGGCAATGAACCGGACAATATTTTTGCACTCAGGAGCAATAATGAAACTACCCTTGAAGGCCTTAATGCAGGATTATACTTAAGAATGGGAAAAGAAAAATTGCCATTCTTCTTTCAGGTAGGTGCTTCTGTGTCCCGAATGACGGAAAAAATGCCACTCGATTATTCATACATTAAACGAGATACTACCAGAGGGATTATTTCCATTACACAATCACAGTCAGGTGATACCTTGACAGTAATATTCGGTGATATCGTACAAGAAACAAAAATTTCAGGTAAAAAAACCAATCATCATCATTTTACGTTGATTGATTTCCCCGTTTCTGCAGGTTATGAAAAAAGATTTGGCCAATGGGCAGCGGGAATTGAAGGTGGAGTGGTGTTAAATATGTCTCTAAAAGCGAGTGGTCAGATTCTCGCCAGTGACACTTCTTTTACAGCTATAGATGCCCCGATACAAGCTTACAGAAGCAGGTTGGGTATGAGTTATTTTGGTGGACTGTATGTGAGCAGAGATTTTTATGAAGCTGGGCGATTTTTTGTTTCATTGAGAGGAAGGTACATCCCCGGTACTTTCTCGGGCGATCAGAATAAGATCAGGCAGTCATACCATTTTTTAGGCCTGAATTTGGGATACATTTATTCATTCTGATGTCATTTAGTACAAAATAGAAATTTGGCGTAGAAATTTTAAAAGAAAAAGGTGTTGTTTCACTTACCTTTACCGCCCTTAAATTATTTGAATTCTGGCCAGATATTTTATCAGATTATCTTATTGCGGTACTGCTTATAACGGTTGGCAAAATCAACCCCATAAAGGGACATTAACAGTTCAATTTTTGATCGAAAAAGCATTATCTACCTATTTACAGAAGACCATCGAGATTGTGGGATGCGGTCGGACGGACACTGGTGTACATGCCAAAAATTATTTTGCGCACTTTGATGTCAACTACGAACTGATGGATATTCCCTTGCTATTGTATCGCATAAATAAAATGCTGCCTGGAGATATTTGTTTTCATGACATTATCAAGGTACAATCTGATGCACATGCCAGGTTTGATGCAGTTCAAAGATCATATGAGTACCATTTGCATACAGTGAAGTCACCTTTTTTGACCCATTCATATTTTTACCCTTTTGGTATTTCAGATATTGGGATCCTTAATGATGCTGCGGCCATAATACTTGAATATGGAGATTTTTCGACATTTTGCAAGACCCGTACGGATGTGAAAACTATGGACTGCAAAGTATCCGAAAGCTTTTGGTATCAAAATGGCAATCAGTTTATATACAAAATCACGGCAGACAGATTTTTGAGAGGCATGATAAGATTGATAGTGGGTATGAGCCTTAATATATCCAAAGGCAAGTTGAGCACAGATGAGGTAAGAAAAGCTATAGAAGAAAAAAGAAGAACGGGACATGACTGGAGTGCGCCCGCTATCGGATTATTTTTATGCAATATAAGATATCCTTATATATGAAAATTTACTTTTTATTGGAATATTAGTTTTTAAATCGTTTCCACAATCGATTGTTAAATACTTAAATTTGAATAGTATTTTTGATATTAACAACCACAAAACTAAAACGGTATGAATCCAAACCATTCTTTTATAGTTTTTAATATTAAATTGTTATCTTTGTGGTCTTATTTGACAGAATGGGGATTTTCTATAATTCAATAAATTATTCTGGCTGTCTCAACATAAAAAAAGGTTAAAAAATGAGATTTGAAGTTTCTTCATCAGATTTACTAAAACAACTAAATATAGCCTCAGGGGCCATAAACCCCAATCCGGTACTCCCAATCATGGAAGATTTTTTATTTGATGTGCAGGACAACCTGTTAACCATTACATCTACCAATCTGGAATCAACCATCATTACAAAAGTAGACGTCACGGCTGACGAAAACGGAATAATAGCAATACCTGCAAAGATATTACTGGAAACCCTAAAAGCCCTTCCTGAGCAACCTATTACCATTGTAGTGGACGAAAACAGGGGAGTTAAAATTCTATCAGCTTTTGGTGTATATAAACTTTCAGGTGACTCAGCAGATGACTTTCCCAATCCACCTGAAGAAGATGATGTCGAAACCCTGACCCTGTCTTCAAAAAAAATTCAAAGAGGAATTACGAATACCGTTTTTGCTACCAGTAATGACGAGTTGAGATTAGCAATGACCGGAGTTCTTATTCAGATAGATTTTACTAAACTGCACTTTGTTGCTACAGATGCCCATAAATTGGTCAAATACACGCTCGGAAACTTAAAAACTGATATAGCACGATCCCTTATTGTCCCGAAAAAAGGTCTCAGTCTGGTAAAAAATGCTTTTACGGAAGAGTGTGACGTCACTATTAGTTTTAACAAGGCTAATATATTTTTCAGCTTTGGTAGAACAAAAATAATCTGCAGGCTTGTAGATGCCAAATATCCTGAATACAATGCAGTCATTCCTGTCGATAATTCTTACGAAGCAATGGCAAATAGAAAAGACTTTTTAAGTTCGCTCAGAAGAATCGCCATTTATGCCAATAAATCCACAAATCAGGTTTTACTGAATCTTGCCGAAAAAAGTATGACTATCTCGGCACAGGATCTTGATTTTTCAAATGAAGCTACTGAGCAACTAAATTGTACTTTCAGTGGTGAACCAATGACAATCGGCTTTAATGCAAAGTTTTTGGCTGAAATGCTGACCGTCCTTGAGACTGATGATATCAGGCTTCAGCTATCTACGCCAAGTAGGGCAGGCTTACTTGTTCCTTCAGAACAGGAAGACGGTGAAAATCTCCTCATGCTGGTGATGCCGGTGATGATGGGTAATTAGCACCAAACATGAAGGTAGGCTTGTTTTTCGGGTCTTTTAATCCTGTACACACAGGACATATGATTATCGCTAATCATCTAGTAGAATACTCGGACCTCGACCAGGTTTGGATGGTGGTAAGTCCACATAATCCACTAAAAAATAAAGCATCTCTGGCTAAAGATAGTGACAGATACCATCTGGTTCAGATTGCTATTGGTGATCATCCTAAAATCAAGGCTTCAAATGTGGAATTTTTTTTGCCACAACCTTCATATACCATAGATACACTGATCTTTCTTCAGGAAAAATATCCTAAAAAATCATTTGCATTAATCATGGGCGGTGATAGTTTGGAAAGTATTGAAAAATGGAAAAACTTTGAGATCCTTCTAGCAGACTATGACATTTATCTATATCAAAGGCCGGGCACAAACACAGCAAAATATGCAAATAGTGACAGAGTTAAAATAGTAGAAGCACCTTTGCTTGATATTTCAGCCACTTTTATCAGAAATGCTTTAAAGGATCGAAAATCTATCAGGTATCTGGTTCCTGATTCAGTATATGAATATCTTGAAAGTTCGTCAATGTACCGAAAATAATTATTATATCATCATTTCAATATACTTTAAAGCCTTTGATGTACAATAAAAGCACTTGTTTTTCATTATATAGTATTAGCTTTTTAGCAAAATGAAGAGATATTTTTGGCTTATTCCGGTTATTATATTTTCACTTTCCGGCGTAGTGATCTGCCAAAGTAATTTGCCTTTAGGCCGATGGAAATCTCATCTTTCCTATAAAGAGGGAAAAAGATTAACACAGAACGCTGACAAAGTTATTTATGCCTCAGAAAAAGGAATTTTTACTATTTCAAAAGACGATATTTCTCTTAATTTTTTATCAAAAGAAGACGGCCTTTCAGATGTAAATGTCAATCAGTTGCATTATGACAAAGTAAGTAAACAACTCATTATTATTTACAGTGATAATACAATAGATATCATCAAAAACGATGTTATCATTAATATTCCGTTTATAAAAACAAATACAACTGTCCAGGGTAGTAAAACTATCAATGATATGTTTATTGCCGATACAGGTGAATCTTTTTTTGCAACAGATTTTGGTATTCTTGGCTTTGACTTAAAAAAATTGGAATTTCCTTTTACCACCTTTACTGAATTAAAAGTTTTGTCTGTTGCCATGCTGGGAGGAACTTTGTATGCGGGAACGGAAGAAGGATTGTATACCATTGCTTTAAAGGGTACAAATATTTCAGATTTTAATATTTGGAAGTCAATAGCATCTGATAAGGGATTACCCCAGTCTTTTGACGTAAAATCTTTGGCAGTTAAGTTTAATAGTTTATTTGCATTAATCGATAACAAAATTTATCGGATGGATGCAAACGGAAATTTTAGTATTGTGTACAGTCCTGTTGACAGATCACATGTCATTACTTATATCTCGGACGATGGTAGTGATTTAATGGTAGGTGTAGAAAAGGAAAATAACAGCAGAACAATATTTATTGACAAAGACAGTAAGATTACTGAAAGAGGCACTGGTTGTGTTAACAGAAGCGTCTATGCTGTCGAAGATGAAAAGGGTAGAGTTTGGTATGCGGATCAATGGGAGCCGATAAAATATACCGAAGGAAAGATTACGGGAGATTGTAAAAAAATAGAGTTTTCGGTTCCCTTCACAAATGAAGCCAGCAACGTCAGGTTTAAAAAAAACAAAGCATACTTTGGTTCTGGGGGCGTCAATGATGATTATCAGTATAAGTTTACCAGATATGGGTTTTATACACTCGAGAATAATGAGTGGAAAAATTTTAATCAGTCTAACATTCCATTTATCTCAGAAAAGGAATTTTTTCACCTTTTTACATTGGCACCGCATCCCAAAACACCTGAAGTATATCTGGGAAGCTATTATAGTGGTATAATCAGTTATAATGAAGAGACTAAACAAACTACTCATTGGAACAAAGACAACAGTATTTTGGGAGGGGTAATAGGTGACGAAACAAGAACCAGGATTGCCGGATTAACTTTTGATAAAAATGACAACCTGTGGATTTCAAATTACGGAGCAGCAAAACCCTTAGCAGTAAAAACAAAGGATAATACCTGGCACAACTTTGCCGTACCGGGTGGTGCAACACTGGCAGACATTGTTATTGATAATTCGGGTAATAAATGGATTACCGTTGTAGGTATCGGGGGGGGAGTAATAGTGTTTAATGAGGGTGCAAAGATTGCCGATCCCACTGATGATAAAATCAGACTCATCAATAGAAACAACAGCGAGATCAAAGGAAATAAAGTAAACAGCATTGTAGTGGATCTGGACGGTAGTGTTTGGGTAGGTACCGATCAAGGTCCTGTTGTTTTTGATTGCGGAGATCCTTTTAATGAATCATGTAAAGGAAATATCAGAAAAGTAGTGGTGGAAGGTATTCCGGCATTACTGTTGAGGGATGAAGACATACTGAGTATTGAGGTAGATGGGGGTAATAGGAAATGGTTTGGTACGCGAAATGGTATTTTTGTTCAATCTCCTGACGGAATAAATCAGGAAGCAAAATTTGACATCAAAAATTCTCCTTTGCTGGACAATAAAGTCACTGACATAGCTTTTAACAGTATCAGTGGGGAGATGTTTATCATCACTCCTTCGGGTATTCAGTCTTATAAAACAGAGACGACCGGCGGTACCAGGACTCACTCATCTTCTGTATACGCCTATCCTAATCCAGTGAGACCGGATTATACAGGTCCCATAGCCATAAAAGGATTGGTCAGGGACGCAAATGTGAAAATCACAGACATAAACGGTAACCTGGTCTATGAGACAAAGGCCCTTGGTGGACAGGCCGTATGGGATGGTATGGATTACAATGGTGTAAAAGCTTCTACTGGAGTGTATCTTGTATTTAGTGCTAATGAAAATGCATCATTTTCATCAGATGCTTACGTTACTAAAATACTCATTGTACGATAAAAGGTATAAAAAAATTAGAAAACAAGTATCATGAACGATCAGGATATAAAATTTAAAACTCTTTGGGAAATGAGACAGCAGAAAGGAAGGTGGCATTATGGTCTCGTAAATGGATCAGTTTTCGGTTTAGCTGTGTTTGTAATCCTCAATTTATTGAACCTCAAAGATTTGCCCTTTACTGAAGTTTATTTGACCGCCAGCGCAATATCTCAAATGCTCACTATGGTCACAGCAGGAATCATCGGATATAGCACTATCAAGTGGTGGATGAATAAAAAGATTTACAATAAAATTATTGAAAAGGAGAAGCAACGCAATTAGCCAAAAGTTTATTTGAAAGCGGCTCTTCTCAACCTGTCATTTATTGCAATACCCAAATCAATTTCAGGGAGTAACTCAGCATAGATTATGTCAATTGGGCAAGTATCAAGATATCTCATACCGGCAAAAAGATTGCGTGCCGCATCCATATAGCTTCCAGATGGAGATAGTACGATTTGATGTTTTGTAGAAATATTGGGAATAAAATTTCTGAAAGTTAAAACTCCAGTCCTATCAGCATTTGCTCCTGATGTAAGTTGGATAAGATCCCCTAAAACTAAAGGAACTGAAGGTGCATAATGGCTCGACAACATACCGGGTGCTTCAGGATTGGAGGTAGAAATATCCATGATGGAAACACTTCCAATTTCAGATACGATTTTTTCGATGGATAAACCTCCTTTTCGAAGTATCTCAATATTTCCTTGTTCATCCATACCTATTATCGTACTTTCCAGACCGACCTCACAGGGACCTCCATCCAGAATATAATATATTTTATTGCCGAGCTGATCTGCTACATGCTGAGCAGTAGTCGGACTTATATACCCGAATGGATTGGCACTGGGGGCAGCAAGGGGGAAATCAAGTTTACTAAGTAGCTGATGGGTAATGGGGTGCGCGGGTATTCTGACAGCAACAAAAGGTGATCCTGCAGTGACCAGATCAGGAATAATTTCTTTTTTCTTAAGTAAAAAAGTGATAGGGCCCGGAGTGAATTTTTTAGCAAGTATTTTGAATGGCTCGGGCACATCTTCTACATAATCATATACCTTGTCAAAAGATGCCAGATGAATGATTAGCGGGTCAAATGTAGGTCTTTGTTTGATATGAAATATTTTTGCCACTGCTTTTTCGTTGAGCGCATTGGCTGCAAGCCCATATACTGTTTCAGTGGGAATAGCTACTGCCTCCCCTTTTTTTAACATGGCTGCAGCTATATCTATATTGTGGCCTATAAATGAATTGTCATACATAGTGCAAAATTACACCAAAAATTATGACTGACATCATATTGTGTAAATATTTAATGTATAATTAATATAATTTAAATGATTTGTCGTAAAAATTTACCATTACAAGTATATATAAAATGCTTATATTGAATAATTTTAGTGGAATGTTGCTTTAATACACTTTTATCGAAGATAACGGGTAATTTTTTTAATCACTGACATAGAATTTATCTCTTTCTGTCACTGCTACTTCATACAGGAAGTCACCGATTTTGTTAGAAAGCAAGTGCAAAAAAGCCTCTCCTTTTTGTGTCGTAGCCTTGGAAGGATTACCAATACCTGTATCAGCGGTGACACTATACCAGTGCCTTTCTGCCCAGGCCCACCCTTCAGACATACCTTTAAATCTAAACTTCAAAGCCTTACCGTCACCGGCTTCAGTCAATGGTAGCACCCAATCCGGCTTCAGGTGGAGCATCATACTTGTTTCAGCTTCACCAGCGTGATCACCGGGTTCATCAAAATATTGAAAGACATCTTTTACTTTAAACCAATCTACTTCTGCAAGAAACATTTTTGGGAACCTTAAACCTAACTCTCTTAATATCTGTCTGAAGTCATTGCCCCCATGGCTATTCAGTACTACGAACTTAAAGATTTCTTGTCGGTTCAGCGTATCAATGATATCATTTAGTATTGCTAGTTGGGTAGATGGATTGAGATTTATATCCAGCTTAACATCGTGCTGTCCTGTATTTACCCCAAATGGTATCACGGGTAAAACAATAACTTTGGCTCCTTTTTCATAAGCAACTTTTGCAGCTCCGGCAGCTATAGCTTCTGCTTCAACCACATCTGTCGAATATGGCAAATGATAATTGTGTGCTTCTGTAGCTCCCCAAGGTAAGATTGCCAGATCAAAAGATTGATCACGTATTGCTTTCCAGTTAGTTTCGGCCAGAATATACGGGCGGATTGCCATAA
>JAYTNJ010000152.1:0-8111 GCA_043748345.1 Saprospiraceae bacterium | reverse complement strand
AAGTTTTGCCCATGAAGGCAGTCCATACCGGAAGCCAGGAACCGGAATGCTGAGTAAATATATGAATGGAAACTTTGATATAGAAAATTCAATAGTTATAGGTGATAGGTCAACGGACATTGAACTTGCAAGGAATTTAGGAGCACAGAGTATTTTACTAAAAAGTGATCTACATGCGGTTAATATTTCTGAGATAACTCCCACTTATGAAGCAAACTCCTGGAAAAATATCTATCGCATTCTTGCCACTAAAGATCGGAAATCAAAGGCTTTAAGGGCAACATCTGAGACTAAAATACAAGGAAGTATTAATCTAGATGGATCTGGTATTACTGAGATTCATACAGGTCTTCCCTTTTTTGACCACATGCTGGAGCAGATTGCTAAGCATGGAAATCTTGATCTTTTTTTGGTTTGTCATGGTGACCTACAAATTGACGAACACCACACTATAGAAGATACAGCTATTGTTTTTGGGCAATTGATTTTCAATTCATTGGGTAAAAAAGCTGGTATACAGAGATATGGATTTTCCTTGCCAATGGATGAGGCCAAGGCTCAGGTTTTGCTTGATTTTGGAGGCAGGTCATGGCTAGTATGGGATGTTATTTTCATGCGTGAGAAAATCGGAGATGTACCGACAGAAATGTTTTATCATTTTTTTAAATCATTTTCTGATCACGCGCTTTGCAACTTGAATATAAGTGCTTCAGGTACCAACGAGCATCATATTATTGAGTCTGTCTTTAAGGCATTCGCAAAAGCTATACTTATGGCAAAGACTAAAAATTCTACTTCTATGGAAATACCAAGTACAAAAGGATCATTGTAAAATAAAACGATAATGACAGCAATAGTGGATTATGGAGCAGGAAATACTAAGTCAGTGATGAACGCACTGGACAGACTGGAAGCTGAATACATCCTAACGTCTAATTACGACAAAATTCAAAATGCGGACCGACTCATTTTACCAGGTGTAGGTCATGCAAAAGCTGCTATGGAACAATTAAAATCCCGAAACTTAATCAATGTGCTGATTGAATACAAAAAGCCATTTTTAGGAATATGTCTTGGCATGCAATTGATGTTTGAACATTCTGAAGAAGGGAATACTGAATGTCTAGGTCTTATACCTGACAGAATAAGGAAGTTCAACCTTTTATCTGGCTTCAAAGTACCTCACATGGGGTGGAATGATTTTGCCCCTGATGTAAATTGTAATTTATTTTCTGGACTTCCCGAAAATATTCCTGTTTATTTTGTGCACAGTTATTATGCTGAGATAACGGAATATTCTATGGGTATATGCGATTATATTCAAACCTTTTGTGCAGCTATCACGTGTAAAAACTTTTTTGGACTTCAGTTTCATCCCGAGAAGTCCGGTGTATTCGGTGAACAGATAATGAAGAATTTTATTAATTTGAAAAATTAATTATAATGGTTAAGACCAGAATTTATCCAGCCATCGACATTATTGATGGCAATTGCGTCAGGTTGACGAAAGGTGATTATGGTACTGTCAAAATATATAATTCAGATCCTTTAGTTGTTGCTAAGAACTTTGCAAAAGCAGGAGCTGAATATTTACATGTTGTTGATCTTGATGCTGCTAAAAATCCTGAAAAAAACAATAGAAAGATGATTTCTTCATTGATTTCTGATTCAGGACTCAAAATTCAAACAGGAGGTGGTATCAGATTCAAAAAAGATGTTGAAGAGTTACTTGCTATTGGTGCTGATCGGTTGATCATAGGAAGTGTGGCTGTGAGTAAAAGGCAAGAAGTTATCTCTTGGGTTACAGAATTTGGTTCAAATATTATCATAATAGGTGCTGATGTCAAAGAAGGTAAAATAGCCACCCATGGATGGATAAATTTGAGTGAAGAAGGTATTGAAAATTTTATTGAAGGCTATGTAAAAGCAGGAGCATCAAAGTTTTTATGCACCGATATTTCTAAAGATGGCATGCTAGCCGGTACATCAATGACTCTGTATAAAATGCTGCTGCAAAGATTTCCAACAGCTGGATTGATTGCTTCAGGCGGTGTCACAACTATTCTGGAATTAAAAGAACTTATAGATATAGGAATGGAAAGCATTATTGTCGGAAAGGCAATTTATGAGGGTAATATTGCCATCACAGACCTGTTCAATTTGCAATGAAATCAGAATGTTAAAAAAAAGAATTATTCCTTGTCTGGATATTAAAAACGGACGTACTGTAAAAGGAACCAATTTTATTAATCTTCGTGATGCCGGAGATCCGGTGGAATTGGCCGCAAGATATAGTGAGGATGGAGCTGATGAACTGATTTTTCTTGATATAAGTGCTTCACTTGAAAATCGACAGACATTGGTTGATTTAGTAAGGGATATTGGTAAAACAATAAATATTCCATTTGGTG
Source organism: Saprospiraceae bacterium (assembly GCA_043748345.1). GTDB lineage: Bacteria > Bacteroidota > Bacteroidia > Chitinophagales > Saprospiraceae > OLB9. The sequence goes on along the minus strand of JAYTNJ010000152.1, from coordinate 5,700 downwards.
TAGGTGGTGGTATTAACGATGAAAAAATAGTTTACCAATTACTTCAAAACGGTGCTGATAAGGTAAGCATTAACTCAGCTGGATTATTAAACCCTGAGCTTATTACCAGAATAGCCTCATTGTATGGTGAGCAATGTCTTATAGTAGCTATCGATGCAAGGTTAGTTAATGACCAATGGGTAGTACATTCCCATGGAGGGACCAGAGCTACGGAAAAGTTTCTATTTGAATGGGCCAAAGAAGTTCAGAATAGGGGGGCAGGTGAGATATTGTTTACTTCAATGGACCATGATGGTACAAAAAACGGATTTGCTATAAATGCATTAAAAACGATGAATGAAATGCTTAATATTCCTATTGTAGCATCCGGTGGGGCTGGTTCAATTCAACATTTTATAGATGTTTTCAAACAAACAGATGTAAGTGCCGCATTAGCTGCCAGCGTATTTCATTTTAAAGAAATAGAGATTAAAGATCTAAAAAGAAGGCTTCTTTTGGAAGATATACCTGTTAGGATTTAAAGAATTTAAAAATTTCTCGTATAATTATGATAGAAATATCTGAAATAAACTTTGAAAAGGGAAATGGACTTGTCCCTGTTATTGCTCAGGATGCATTAACTTCTGTAGTTCTAATGCTTGGATATGCAAATATTGAATCGTTACGTTTGACTAAAGAAACGGGCAATCTGACATTTTATAGCCGTTCTAAGGAGAGGATATGGACAAAAGGTGAAGAAAGTGGTAATCACTTAAAGGTTGTTTCTATGTCTTTAGATTGTGATCAGGATACTATTTTGGCTATGGTAAACCCTGTCGGCCCGGTATGTCATAAAGGTACCGATACTTGTTGGTCTCAAAATAATCAGCCTTCAGATTTAGCATTTATCTCCAAATTGGAAAATGTAATAGCCGAACGAAAAAATAGGTTTAATCCCGAAAACTCTTACGTTGCAGGATTATTTGCCGGCGGAATCAACAAAATTGCACAAAAAGTAGGAGAAGAGGCTGTCGAGCTTATCATAGAAGCAAAAGATGAAAATGCTGAACTATTTATAGGGGAGGCAGCAGACCTGCTTTTCCATTATCTTATACTATTACAGGCAAAAGGATTCAAACTCTCAGATATTCTTGAAGTGTTAAGAAAAAGGAATAAATAACGATAAATTTTTAATAGCTTCCATAATATCTTCTTAAAAACCACTCCAATGATAGTAAAGTCAGAATAATAAAAAAAAGCCATTTAAAATTGATGATTGCTTTAGTAGACTTACTTTCATACATAACTGGTTTTATGTTTTCATTATTTATCAGAACTTCTCCCAGAGACTGTATTTGAGAAGGGTAAACCATGGCTCCATTATATTTTTCGGCAAGACTTTTTAATAAACCATGTCTCGCCGTTAAATCAAATTGCTCCAGCTGAAGAGATTCGACATTAAATTTTCCTGAACATGTAAGTTCTTTTCCATTGTTTATAACAGAGGTTACATAAGAATAAGAACCCTTTGGAAATAAGTCAGCATTTAGAGTATAATAATTTTGTGTTTTGCTAAATGTAAATCGATATTCCTTACCTGATTCGTCTTTAATTATCAAACTTACATCTGGAATATTGATCATTTCATAACTGTCATTATAGAGCTGAGCATCAAATAGAATCTGTTCATTGTCTTTGTACAGATTTTTAGATGTAGAAGTTCTGAATTTTCGCGTATCAGTTTTGACGGTTGTCAGCTGTACTGTTTTGTTTACCAATTCACTTAATAGGTCATAGTTTTTATTCTGCAAATGATCAAATAATCTCCACTTCCAGATGCCTTCGCCACTAATAACGCATGTTTTAACGCCATTTTGTTCGCCAAATGATATTAGAGGATAATTGGTTTTAATTTTTTTTATATTTTGAAATAAATATATACTCGAAGTACCTTGAATCTTATATTCGCCAAATGGAGCCAAAAGTGGCGGGAAAGTTTTAAGTTTATTTTTAAGATTATCTGAAGATGTAAATAAAGTAAATTCATTATTGAACTCTGCTTGAATTTCTTCCGTATTCCTGCTGTTACCTGCTACTGTAATGACATTTTGTATGAGGTTGAATCGTGGCAATGATGTTTGCATTCCAATAATATAAATCACAGGAATACCATTTTTATTTAGTTGGGAAGTTATACCAGAAACATCCTGCTTTTCAGAGGGCAAGTTATGCAGTACTACCAAATTATATTTTGAAATATTACCAATAAAATCAGTAATCAAAGCCAATTCTACATCATAATTTTTATTTTGAGAAATTATACTTTTTAATGCGGCCAAATCAGGGTGGGGAGCGTTTCCCAATAGCAACACTTTTTGTCTTGCATCCAGTACCTCCACAAAAAATTCTTTTACATTATTGACGACATTAAATTCACCACTAATATTTGATAACTTTATTCTGTATCTTACTACGCCACTTTTTGATGCGTCTATGAGAAATGTTTTTACTGTATAAAATGATTTTTCGTTTATGCTAATATTTTCCTCGCTAATTTTTGTGGTTTGATTGCCATTTATTATCTCAAGTGACACTTTTGCAGCGGCTCCCTGACAATTAAAAGATGAGATATCTACCTGAACCGGAAACTTATCCCCAAGGTAAGCAATCTTATTGTGCAAAATATTTCGGACTAATAAATCCTTTTTTTGCGTTGTATCTCCCAGTGCGATGGTGTATAATGGAGCTGTAAACCTTGATTCTGAATACAAAGGATTACTACCTTCATTAAATATTCCATCTGAACTCAAAATTACAGCTCCCAGATTCTGATCTCCATAGTTATCATTTACATAATTGAATAAGTTGCTAATATTGGTGCTTTTATCAACTAGGCTATCCCGCTGATTGGGGTAAATACTACTGCCAAATGAAATATGTTTTACATCATATTTGCCTGTAAGTTTTTCAGAGAGTTGATTTAAACTATTTTTCCATTGTTTCAAATCGTTTATTTTTCCCGCTTCTTTGATAGACTCTGAAACATCCGTGGCAAAAACAATTAAAGGTCTTTTTGTATCTTCTTTTATGGTTTTCACAAATGGAGAAAGAATAAGAAGGAATATCAGAAATACTGCCAGGCTTCTGATTATTGCCAAGAATCTTTTAAACCAGGGATTATAGTCAGCAAATCTATTATCCTTTAGATACATTAATAGACCGTAGCCGATTCCCAGCAAAATACATATAAAGGTATACCACCAAGGATAGGAAAAACTTAAAGTACTGATCACGTGTTTGTATGATTAATAAAGTGCAAATATCAAAAAAAAACCTTATTTATCCATGATTAGCAAGTGGATTAAGAATTATTTAAATATTTTTGCAATGGTTATGACCTTTAAACGTTAAATATTGAAAAAAGATTTGATGCAAAAATTAGCTGTAATATTTTTATTTATTTCGCTAACTCTAACCCTAAAAGCAACTTATATCCTGCTTCCCATGGAGCATGACAAACAAGCAAATCACCTGAAGGCTTACGGCGTGACTTATTGGGTTATTAATCAAGGCATTGAGGCTTACTGGTTACTTAATTATAGAGGAGGCAGTTTTGCTTTTCCTCACTCGAGAGGCCTTGAAGCAGAATGTAAAGTAAGAGGAGTCACATATCAAGTAATATCAGATGCTCAATGGGTAAACATAAGGGAAAGTATAAGTAATCCTGAGGTAAATCAGGAAGCAGTAAAACTTGAAAAAGCACCCAAAATTGCGGTTTATACACCCGATTTTAATCCGAGGGGTGCTAGAATTCAGCCTTGGGATGATGCAGTTACACTAGTGTTAGCTTATGCTGAAATACCTTTTGAAAAAATTTATGACAGAGAGGTGCTAGAAGGAAAGTTGGCGCAGTATGACTGGCTTCATCTTCACCATGAAGATTTTACAGGTCAATATGGGAAGTTTTATGCAAGTCAAGGTGGCACTCCATGGTATAAGCTTAATCAGCAGAAAACTGAAGAGTTGGCTAATAGTTTGGGTTTTGCTAAAGTTTCTGCATTAAAATTATCAGTAGCAAAAAGAATTAAAGAATATGTAGAAGGGGGTGGATTTATGTTTGCTATGTGTTCTGCAACTGATACTTATGATATTGCTTTAGCCTCAGAAGGTATTGATATATGTTCTGAAGTGTATGACGGAGACGGATATGATCCCAACGCACAGAAAAAACTGGATTTTAGCAAAACATTTGCTTTCAAAAATTTTGAAATAGTCTTGAACCCTTTATTATACGAACACTCGGATATAGATAATAAAAATAGGAATATAACCCCTGAAGTGGATTATTTTAACCTTTTCGAGTTTTCAGCTAAATGGGATCCTATTCCTTCTATGCTTTGCCAAAATCATACATTAAGTGTTAAAGGTTTTATGGGTCAGGCAACAGCTTTCAAAAAGTCTCTGATAAAGCCTGATGTTCTTATACTCGGGGAGACTAAATCTACTCAGGAAGTTCGCTATATGCACGGTGTTCACGGATTCGGTACATGGACATTCTATGGCGGCCACGACCCTGAAGATTATAGGCACTACGTAGGTGATCCGGAGACTGATCTGAATTTGCACCCCAATAGTGCAGGATATAGATTGATACTCAACAATATTTTATTTCCAGCTGCACAAAAAAAGAAAAGAAAAACTTAAGTTTTTTTTTGGGGGTCACAAATACCTCTTGTTTCCATGTTAAAAAGATACTTTATTTTGCTTGTTTTATTTTGGATTACTTCATGTAAAAATGAGGAAGTTCAACATAAAGCATCAAACGAACTTGCGTTCCTTGAGTTAGAGTACGAAAAAAATCCTTCTGATAGTATTTTTAATCAGCTTATTCATGGGTATGGAAGCAATATTTCTGCGACCAATAATAAGTTTGAAAAGGAAAAACTCATCATAAAAGCAATACAAATTTGTCGTCTACCTGAAAAAGGTGAAGTAAAAGCTTTATTTTCTGTAGAACTTCTAAAACTAAACCCTTACCATCCTTACATTCCATCTATCATGTGGAACCTGGGCGAACGTTTGCTATCTGAAAATAAAACGGAAGCCGCTTCTATTATTTTTAAAGGATATTGCCATAAATTTATAGGAAATGATGAATGTCGTGAGGCTGAAAAGTTTATTATCTCTGATCAATCTGACATACATGGATATATAAAAGGGCTAGCGGGTTTGTTATATATTAAAACAAATCAACAAGACATTGATTTAAAAAATGCTCAAATATATCTGGACGTATGCGAGTCTTTTGCTTTAGCATTTCCTGAAGATATTTTGGCTCCCGAATATTTGTTCCAATCCGCTGAAATAAATAGAGCACTCAAAAATTATGAGAATATGATTAGAATTTACGATTGGATTTATAATTATTTTCCAAAATATGATAAAGCTCCGTTGACTCTTTTTCTAAAAGGATTTACTATTGATTCAGAATTAAAACTACCGCAAGAAGCCAAGAAAAATTACGAATTATTTCTTGAAAACCACCCGAATGATTCACTTTCTAATGACGTAAAGTTTCTATTAAAAAACATAGGTAGGTCAAATGAAAATATTTTGAAACAGCTTAACCCAAGTTGCAAATAGCCAAATACAAAATGCTCCAAAATGGCCTATTTTTGATTATTTATCCACAAAATGCATTTATTTTGAGCGAGCAATAAA
>JAYTNJ010000151.1:0-8481 GCA_043748345.1 Saprospiraceae bacterium | reverse complement strand
TTTTTTACTAAAAAGTCTGAGAATAGTTGATGGTATTGTTGAATATCTTTCATTTTTGATAAAGGTACAGATATAATATGGCTGCAAAAGTAAAAATTATTATGGTAATATAAGGAATGACATCAAGCCATATGCCAGCCCTAAATAAATTTATGGATTCATTCACTTTTTTATGACTGCCGGATCAAATTTCCATTTAATAAAACCCATTCAATATGATCTGTTCCAAATGAATATACAAAATAGTCCAGAGATGGAATTTTTTTTGTAATGATCAGATTGGCAACTTTACCGGGGGTAACAGAGCCGTGTGTGTTACCCAGTTCCATTGCGCATGCCCCATTGAACGTTACACCATTAAAAGCTTCTTCAGGAGTCAGTCTCATATTATTGCAGGCCAAAGCCAAAAGCAGCGGAATATTGCCGGATGGACTTGAACCGGGATTATAGTCGGTGGCAATAGCTATACCCAATCCCTGCTCAATCATCTTGCGTGCCGGAGCATAAGGGATATTCAGAAAAAACGAGCATGAAGGCAATACGGTAGGTATGGTGTCCGAATGCCTTAAAGCGTGTATTTCCTCATCGCCTATACATTCAAGATGGTCTACAGAAATAGCCATATTTTTTATGCCTACCTGGACACCACCTGAATTTGCCAGTTCGTTGGCATGAATTTTTGCTTTAAGGCCATATTTGATGGCCGTTGACAGAATTTGATCCGTTTCACTTACCGTAAAGAAGCCTTTATCACAAAACACATCGCAATAATCAGCGAGGCCTTCCCCTGCAACGAGTGGAATCATTTCTTCAATAATAAGTCTTATATATTCCTGCCTGTTGTCTTTGTATTGGAGTGGAATGGCATGTGCTCCAAGGAAGGTAGCTTTTATTTTCACAGGACTTTCAGCTTTCAGCTTTCTGATTACCCGTAACATTTTAAGTTCGTTGTTTGTAGACAGGCCATACCCACTTTTTATTTCAATGGCACCGGTTCCTGTTTTAATCACAGCATTGAGGCGGTTGAATGCAGACTCAAATAGTTGTTCTTCAGAAAATTCTTGAAGTTTACGAGCGGAGTTAAGAATACCACCACCAATATTTGCAATCTGTTCGTATGTCATACCCTTAAGTCTCTGAACGTACTCACCCTCCCGTGATGAGGCATAAACAATATGGGTATGGCTGTCACACCATGTGGGCATCACCAATCTATCAGTAGCATCAATGATATGATCTGCTCTCATAGGTACCTCCCTCATCGGCCCTACAGATCGGATGATGTTATCTTCAATAAGAATAAAGGCATTTTCTTGAGTATCTACAATAGACATAGCCGCTCCTTTTTTTAAAAGAAACGGCTGATTTTGCAAACCATAAATGGTTTTAATATGAATAATCAGGGTTGAATACATTCTATAGAAAATACAACGATAAATAATTGTATGACGATACTAAATCACAATACCTTCAAGACTATGATCCATATTTAACAAATTTCTGAAAACTTCGGCATCTTCTGAAGAATCGAATTGGCCCACACGTACTTTAAATACTGGCTCATCATTTTTATATTCATTAACTACCGTAATCGGCTCGTCAGTCAGGCTGCTCAGCGATTTCACCATTTCTTCTGCGCTTTGAAATTTAGTAAAAACACCAACCTGAACCCTGTACATTTTTTGAGTCTGTTTTTGTAAAAAATGTTTGTCATACTCTGCTGCATTATGAATCATACTTTCTGATTGGAATGAAAGCACTTGAATAGGGCCGGGCGACTGATTAAATTCATGCCGGACGATGGTTTTATTTAATGATGTATTATGTTTTTTGAGAAGGGTTACCATCTTGGCAGGAGTAAGTGTTTCCTCTATTCTGTCTATCATTTGACCGTGTGAGTTAAAAATTATGATGGTAGGAAGATATTTGACATCAAATACTTTTTTCAATTCAAATCCGGAAAAGTCATCAATGTTGACTCTAAGTTTTATAAAATTTTCTTGTAATACATTGTTTACTTCAATATGGCTGAATGTAGTCTGATTCATCCATTGACAGGGTTTACACCATTCAGCATGGAAGTATACAAAAATAAGCTTTCCTTCATCTCCTGCTCTTTTACGTACTTCTTCAAGGTTTGCAGCAGGGTTACCGGGATTTAATGCTGTAGACAATAATGGATATTTGACGATTATCGACAATAAGATAATCAGGTAAATATTAAATCTGGTCATGGGATGAAATGTATTTTATAATTTAAGGGAAATACAGATAATAAAAAACACATTAATTATATTTATAATTTATAAACAAATGTGCTGTTGTTTATTAAGATATATCAATTCTTGTACCAAAAGATATATTACAGTATTCGAAATATCCGCTTTATATAATTAAAAATATGTATATTGTTGATATAATGTATTATATGTGTTAAATATTTTTATAAGATATTGTAGATTTATATTCGTTATTTTTGATTTTTAACCATAGTGTTTCAAAATACCACTATCTTGGGCAGCTTTTCAAAAAACTGTAAAAAACCAAATTGAGATGTCAAAAATTCGAGCAGTAATTACTGGCGTAGCGGGATATGTACCTGAAGATATATTATCAAATGCTGATTTGGAAAAATTGGTGGATACTTCCGATGAATGGATTACCACGCGTACGGGAATAAAAGAACGAAGAATCTTACGAACTCCTGGTAAAGCTACTTCGGACATGGCACTCGAAGTAGTAAAACAATTACTTGTAAAGACAAATACTTCCCCTGATGAAATAGAAATGCTCATATGTGCAACAGTGACACCGGATACTATATTTCCGGATACAGCCAATACTATACTGGATAAGGCGGGTGCTAAAAATTCGTTCGGATACGATATTAATGCTGCTTGCTCGGGATTTCTGTTTGCATTGACTACGGGAGCTAAATTTATCGAAGCCGGCATGTATAAAAAAGTAATCATCATTGGGGCAGATAAAATGTCATCTATTGTTGATTATTCTGATAGAACCACCTGTATCATTTTTGGCGACGGCGCAGGAGGAGTCCTTCTCGAGCCATCCGATGAAGGCAACGGAGTGATTGATTCAGTTTTAAAATCTGATGGGTCAGGTAGGGAGTATTTACACATGAAGGCCGGAGGGTCCATGAAACCGGCTAGCATTGAAACCCTTGCAAAAAAAGAGCATTATGTATTTCAGGATGGCAAGCCAGTATTTAAGGCGGCAGTAAACGGAATGGTAAGTACTGTCAATCAGGTATTGGAAAGAAACAACATGACCATAGGCCAGATTGATTGGTTAGTGCCTCATCAGGCAAATATGCGCATCATAAATTCTGTAGGCGATATGCTGGATGTGCCAAAAGAAAAAGTTATGAAAAATATAGAAAAATATGGCAATACCACTGCAGGCACGTTACCTTTATGTTTATGGGAATATGAGCCAAGGTTAAGAAAAGGTGACAATCTCATGCTTACTGCATTTGGAGGAGGATTCACCTGGGGAAGCACACTTTTGAAGTGGCATTATGGGTCTTAATTCAGCAATTAATAGCATAATATAAAATCAGACTGAAATTTATATTATTTTTGCGAAAATTTTAATCAATTCAAAACATTTTATGGCAAGTACATCAGATATCAGAAACGGACTTTGTCTGAATCACAACGGGGACATTTATACGGTTGTTGAATTTCTTCATGTAAAACCAGGCAAAGGAAACGCTTTTGTTAGGACCAAGCTAAAAAGCCTTACCACAGGCAAGGTGGTAGAAAACACTTTTCCTGCTGGTCATAAAATAGATGATGTAAGAGTGGAGAGAAGGAAGTATCAATATTTATATAATGATGATAACGGGTATAACTTTATGGATAACGAAACCTATGATCAGGTATCATTAAATGCAGCAATGCTTGAACGTCCTGATTTTTTGAAAGAAGGAAGTGAAATTGAAATCCTTTTTCATGCAGAAAAAAACATACCACTGACAGCCGATATGCCATCTCACATCACTTTGGAAGTCACTTATACCGAGCCAGGAGTGAGAGGAGATACAGCGACTAATGTTACTAAACCAGCCACAGTGGAAACCGGCGCAGAAGTAAAGGTTCCTATCTTTATTAATCAAGGTGACAAAATCAAAATAGATACCAGAACCGGAGCATATTTAGAACGGGTAAAATCTTAATCATTAAAACTAACTTACAATGAATTTCAACGAAATACAGGAACTCATCAAATTGGTCAATAAATCCAATCTGTCAGAATTCAAGATGAAAGACAAAGATTTTGAATTATTGATCCGAACCGAAAAATACCATAAAGGTGTACCACAAGCTTTTGTTACCACTCCACAGGTGGTTCCGGTTGTTAATGCAGCTCCGGCTAATGCTGTCTCTTCGACCCACAATCAAAGTGCTGAAGAAACGAATTCAAATTCACCTGCACCTGTGGCATCACCTTCAAAAAGTGTGGTGGAAATAAAATCACCTATCGTGGGCACGTTTTACAGATCATCATCTCAGGACAAGCCACAACTTGTAAAAGTAGGGGACGTGGTAAAACAAGGGGATGTGGTATGTATCATCGAAGCCATGAAACTCTTTAATGAGATAGAAAGCGATATTACCGGCACAATCGTAAAAGTATTGGTAGAAGACGCATCGCCTGTAGAATACGATCAGGTATTGTTTCTGGTGGAGATATAGAGGATGAGAATTTAGCTAAATGATTAATTAAAAATTAACATGTTTAATAAAATATTGATTGCCAACAGAGGGGAAATTGCTTTACGCATCATTCGTACTTGTAAAGAAATGGGGATAAAAACGGTGGCCATTTATTCTAAAGCAGACTCAGAAAGTCTTCACGTCAGGTTTGCTGATGAAGCAGTGTGTATAGGTCCTCCTGCTTCTTCAGAATCATATCTGAACATACCTAGAATCATGGCAGCAGTTGAAATTACCAATGCAGATGCAGTACATCCGGGTTATGGTTTTCTCTCAGAAAATGCCAACTTCTCCGAAATATGCCGTCAATCGGGCGTAAAATTTATAGGTCCGACATCTGAAATGATCGGCAAAATGGGTGATAAAATTACAGCTAAAGAGACAATGATTAAAGCAGGGGTTCCTGTTGTTCCAGGTTCAGACGGACTTTTAAAAGATCTGAAACAAGGTCTGAAAATAGCAAACCAAATCGGATACCCCATCATACTTAAGGCAACAGCCGGAGGTGGTGGCAAAGGAATGCGTATAGTGAGCCGCGATGATGATTTTGAAGAAGCGTGGGAAAGTGCCAGAAAGGAAGCAAAAGCTTCATTTACAAATGATGGAATTTATGTAGAAAAATATGTAGAAGAACCACGGCACATAGAATTTCAGATTATCGGAGATCAGCACGGCAATGTGATACATCTTTCTGAGAGAGACTGTTCTATACAGCGCAGACACCAGAAATTGGTGGAAGAAAGCCCGTCGCCTTTTATGACACCAGAATTACGTGAGAAGATGGGGGTTGCGGCAGTAAAGGCTGGTAAATGTATAAATTATGAAGGTGTAGGAACCATAGAATTTCTGGTTGATAAGTACCGTAACTTCTATTTTATGGAAATGAACACCAGAATACAAGTAGAACATCCTGTCACTGAAGAAGTGATAGACCATGACCTCATAAAAGAACAGATAAAAGTTGCCGCGGGTATTCCGATACTGGGTAAAAACTACTATCCCACCATGCACGCTATGGAGTGCAGGATAAATGCAGAAGATGTACTCAATGGATTCCGGCCAAGCCCTGGTAAGATTCATTCTTTTCACAGTCCGAAAGGGCATGGTGTGCGGGTAGATACCCACGTGTATGCTGGATATACGGTTCCACCTTTTTACGACTCTATGATAGCCAAATTGATCTGCAGGGCCCGGACAAGAGAAGAATGTATAAAAAAAATGCAGAGAGCACTGGATGAGTTTGTCATAGAAGGAATAAAGACTACAGTACCTTTCCATAGAGCACTGATGAAAAACGAAGCCTTTAGATCAGGTGATTTTAATACAGGTTTCATGAATACTTTTAATTTAGAAGATTGCATAGAATAACACATTAAATCCACCGGTTATGGAGGGATTGTGGCGATTGCTTTCCCGTATAAAGCACTATAAAAAGAGTTTTATACTCAGTATTTTATCCAATATCATGCTTTCTGTCTTTACAGTAGTCAGTATCCCGGTTCTTATTCCTTTTTTTAGTATTCTTTTTGACAGAGTCCCGGCACTTCCCGTAAAGCCTGAAGGAACAGAAATGTATGACTGGATAAAATATTATATGGCAGAGTTGATTTTAACTTATGGTAAAGAGACGGCTTTATTGTGGGTATGTTTGGTCTTGATCTTTGTATTCTTTTTCAAAAACCTGTTCAGATATTCAGCACTATATTTTATGGCTCCATTGCGGTTTGGAATCATTTACGATCTGCGCAGACAACTATTTAAAAAATATCTGGAACTTCCACTCAGTTTTTACAGTAATGAGCGAAAAGGGGCTCTGATTTCTACGATGACGCTGGATGTGCAGGAAGTGGAGTGGTCTATTCTGAATGTTATAGAGGCAATATTTAAAGCACCTATTATAATGGCTGGTTGTATTTTTTTTATGATTTACATCAATGCCGGATTGACACTTTTTGTATTTATACTAGTATTAATTTCAGGACTGATCATAGGTAAAGTGGTCAATACTCTCAAAAAAGAATCCACAGATGTGCAGGAAATGGTGGCCAATCTCACATCTCATGTCGAAGAAACCATAGGTGGGCTCAGGGTAATCAAAGGGTTTAACGCTGAAAATTATCAGATACAAAAATTTGATAAGGAAAATACTTCTTTCAGAAATCTATTGACCCGAGTCGTAAATAAAAGAGATTCAGCATCTCCCGTATCTGAATTTATGGGTGTGACTGTTGTTACGGTTCTTTTATGGTATGGCTCTCATCTTGTCTTTAGAAGCGAACTTGCGCCCGAAACGTTTTTTGCTTTTGTATTTGCCTTTTATCAGGTTATTGAGCCAGCAAAATCATTCTCTTCTGCATATTTTAATATCCAGAAAGGTATGGCAGCGCTGGATAGGATCCAAAGAATATTGGATACAAATAATGAAATAGTAACGCAAACTAATGCCATACACAAGAAAGATTTTCATTCTTCAATTTGTTTTGACAATGTCAGCTTCAGTTACAAAGATGTAACAGTAAACGCACTTCAAAATATATCTGTTGACATTAAAAAAGGTCAGGTAGTAGCTTTAGTGGGTTCATCAGGAGCTGGAAAATCTACTTTTGTAGATTTGCTTTCAAGATTTTATGATATCTCAGAAGGGAGAATAACGATTGACGGCACCGATATAAGAAATATTGATCTGAATGATCTTCGTGAAATGTTCGGTATCGTTACCCAAGATGCTATTTTGTTTCACGATACTATCGCCAACAATATCTCTTTTGGAAGAAATTTCACTGTAAAGGACATCAAAGATGCAGCCACTATTGCCAACGCCAATGATTTTATAGAAGCATTGCCGGAAGGATATCAAACCAATATAGGAGACAGAGGCTTAAAACTATCCGGTGGGCAAAGACAGAGGCTTACCATTGCAAGGGCAGTCTTGCGAAATCCTCCAATACTTATTTTGGATGAAGCCACGTCGGCTTTAGACTCGGAGTCTGAAAAACTGGTGCAGGATGCCTTACATAAGCTGATGAAGAGCCGCACTTCCGTAGTTGTAGCCCACAGGCTATCCACCATACAGCAAGCGGATAAAATTCTGGTATTGGAAAACGGTCAGATAGTTCAGTCAGGAGTGCACTCCGATCTTATCAAAGAAGAAGGTCCCTATAAAAAATTTGTGGAAATGCAGTCTTTTACCTAAAAGAAAAACAAATGAAAGAGCACGTATTGAGAGAAGCGTTTATTAAAAATTTTGGAGAACCTGATATAGTAGTTTTTGCTCCCGGGAGGGCAAATATTATCGGAGAGCACACCGATTATAATGACGGATTTGTCCTGCCCTTTGCTATCAATCTGGGCGTTTGGTTTTTTGCAAAGGCAAATGGTACTAATGTGATTCAGTTTGTAGCAAACGATACGGGTGAAAGAACAAACATTATAGTAGGGATTGATGCATTACCCAATTATGGATGGGAACGATATTTCAGGCAGGTACTAAGGGCTATATCAGACTATCCTTCCATAGGCGCCGATATAGTTTTTGGTGGAAATCTGCCAATTGGGGCGGGTATATCATCATCATCAGCCATAACTTGCGGTTTTTTATCCGTCATTGATCGTCTGAATAAACTCAACTTGTCTCCGGACCAATTAGTAAAAACTGCAGTCATAGCTGAAAGGGGGTCGGGTGTACAAGGAGGTATTATGGACCAATATACCATCATCAACGGCTTAAAAAATAAAGCCATTT
>JAYTNJ010000150.1:0-37129 GCA_043748345.1 Saprospiraceae bacterium | reverse complement strand
TAAAGGTATTTTGATATCACAAATTTATAAAATGTGTCCATCTTTTAACCTATATTTGTGAATTATTTATCCAATACTTTTCGGAGTGGACTCAAAATTTAAATAGAAAAAATAATTTCAGGTTTTGACAGATTCTTTAATGATGGGTGAATGCTTCACAAGTCAATTATATTAAAGTTAACCAATCAAAATTTAGGGGAAAAATCAATGCCTACAGAAGCTGGCAATGTGAGTCAATTACAGATGCAAAATCCTCGTAGAATAGAGCATGGGTTTAATGATATCATTATTGAGGGTGTCTGCCGGCACAAATTGCCAGGGCGTAACCTGCTTATCCCACGCAAAATCACCGCCCAGAAGGTTTTTTTTCCTGAATTCGTTGGGAGTAAATCCCCTATATTTTTTAAACAGTCGATTGAAATTGGCCAGGTTGTTAAATCCTGACTTGTACCCTATTTCACTGATTGTTTTATCAGACTCAAGGATAAGTTTACAGGCCTTACCGAGTCGGAGATCAATCAGAAAATCGCTAAAACTTCGAAAAGAATGTTTCTGAAAAAAATGACTGAAATTATTGACTCCCATTCTAATTTGTTTTGCCACATCACCCATTTTGAATTCGGGTTCGGCATAATGTTGCATAATGTAGGCATATGCACTTTGAATTCTATGATTATTTGCTTTAGGATTATTTGTTTCAAACTCAATATGGGTAAGAAACTTCCTTTCAACACCTTTTGAAAGTATATCCAATAATTTTAAAAAAGATATAGTGTTGTCGAAGCCTTTATTCTCAGTCATCTCAATCATCATTTTTCTGGCGGCATCAAAAGTTTTTCCTGTAAACTGAATGCCTCTTAGTGATTCTTTCAGCAGATTACGGATAGTATAAAAACTATCCTTCATCATCATGCTATTGGAAAACTGTTTTGCGTCAAACTGTATAGTAATGACCCTGTAAGAATTTTTATTATGCAAAAGAATCTCATCCCCATACCACTTATGATACAGATAGGGTCCAAGTATTACCAAATCATTTTCTTCATAATTTTCTGAAGAATCACCAACTACCCTTTTACCCGACATCCCCATGATGAGGTTAATTTCTACTTCAGGGTGATTATGAATCGGATAGTCGAAGCCATTATTGGATGAATCGATCACGACACAGATATCATTGTCTTTGAGCGGTGTATTTTCACGAAAAACATTCATAATGTGCATATTGTAGCTTTAATGATAGTATAGAATAAAAGAAGATTTGAATCCGGTATTCACCAAAGGAAGTAAAATCTGGAATATAAATGTCAGAGGATTCAGCAATTTTTCAGAGGATTCATAAAAGTACTGAATATTCACTTAATAGTATCATTTAGGGGGAGAAAATTTGCATAATTTTGTTGTAGCAGAATAATATTTTAATTATTGAGAATGATACTAATAAAAATATGCAAAATACCAAAATTGCATAATCTCCTCTATGTTTTAATTACAACTACATTATTGATATTGACAGAAGTTGTAAATGGGCAATCTGTTAATGTAAAAGGAGTTATTACAGAAATAGATGGCACACCTATGATAGGTGTCGAAGTATTGGAAAAAAATACTACCAATGGAACTATCACCGAGGTGGACGGAAGTTATACCATCAAAGTAAACTCAAGTCAATCCATTCTTGTATTTAACTACCTCGGTTATAAGATAAAGGAAGTCACAGTAGGAGCCCAAATAGTGATTAATATGGTCATGGAGCAGGATGCTTTAATCCTTGATAACGTCATCGTCACTGGTTACCGAAAAGAGACCCGATCTGATATATCCACAGCTATATCTTCTATCAAGTCCAGAGATGTGGAAAAACTGGTGGTTTCGGGTATAGAGCAAGCATTGCAGGGTCAGGCCCCAGGTATATCTGTCACCCAGGTAACGGGTTCACCGGGTGATGATATGGCGGTAAGAATAAGAGGAGCAGGTACCTTGGGCAACAATAACCCTCTCTTTATAGTCGATGGTGTTCCTACATCAGGCAATATAAATATGTTTTCAGTAAACGATATCCAATCGATAGAAGTACTTAAAGACGGAGCATCGGCAGCCATTTACGGTTCCAGGGCTTCAAACGGTGTCATAATCATCACTACCAAGCGTGGTAAATCAGGAAAAACTTCCTTCTCATTCAATGCCTCTTCCGGTACACAAACGCCCATCAGACTACCCGAATTACTAAATTCGCGTGATTACCTTACCATCAGAAATGAGGCTATCACCAATGCCAATAAACTTCGAAATCCTGCTAACCAAATTGCAACCTACAACCCCTCTATTGTGGATACATTGCCGGATGTAAATTGGCTGGATCGCGTGTTTTCTAATGCACCTATTCGTCAATTTGCACTTTCTGCTATGACCGGAACCGACAATAGTAATCTTTATGTTTCTGCTGATTATCAGGATCAGGATGGCATCTTCAGAGGCCAGAGTTTCAAAAAGTATCAAATCAGAATCAATGGGGAGACCGGAAATAAGTGGTTTAAGGTAGGAAATAATCTTTCTTTTGGACACACTTCCAGAAAAGTCATCGGCTCGTCAGGGGATGGTTTTGGCCCTGGAAATGAGTTGAGTGCCATCCGGTTTGCTCTGATAGCGTCACCTGTTTTTTCAGGTAAATATAAAGATGGCACTGACGTAAAAGTTACATCTGAGCTCGGTGATCCTTTATTATATGGTGATGGTAATGCCAACCCTTTGGTACTGATAGACAATACAGATTGGCATATAGACAGAAGCCGGATATTCGGAAATGTGTTTGCAGAGTTGAATGTGATAGAAGGTCTTAAGCTAAGGACCACTTTGGGAGGTGATTTCAGTTTTGAAAAGGATAAATTATTCAAAGAGTTTCTTTCTGCAGCCATTTATAATCCTACATCCCTTAATGAAGGCCGGGTTTTTAACCAAACGCTGATCTGGAACTCAACAGCCAGTTATGAAAAAAAATTCGGAAAACATAAGACTTCAGCCTTGATAGGTACCGAAGCCATTCAGAACCATACAGATTATCTGGGAGCTTCTGCCAATAATTTCAGGCGAACCGATCCATTATTCAGATATCTGAATAGTTCCGTAGCGGTGGATATCAAAAATCTGGGCGTATCAGGAATTGCAACAGAATGGGGACTTGTATCTTATTTTGGACTGGCATCTTATAATTATAATAATAGATATCTTCTAAGCGCTGCTGTCAGAAAGGATGGTTCATCCAGATTTGGAAAAGACAATAGATGGGGCATATTTCCATCCGTTTCTGCTGGTTGGATTATGTCTAATGAAGCATTTCTAAAAGAAAGCGAGATCATTTCAGAACTAAAAATAAGGGCAAGTTGGGGTAAACTGGGAAATCAGGAAATAGGCGTTTACCCATACAGTTCGTTGGTCAGTACCGGTGATCGTGTGTATACTTTTGGAGATAAAATAGTAACGGGTGCATCTATACTGGAGACGGGCAACAGTGGCATAAGATGGGAGTCCAGTACACAGACCAATCTCGGATTTGATCTTGGTTTATGGGAAGATAAACTCACTTTAGCAGCCGATTTTTTCAAAAAAGTATCAAATGATGTACTTGTCAGAGTTCCTATTCCACAATCAGGAGGTTCGCAAAGACCACCATTTGTCAATGCAGCTTCAATAGAAAATAAAGGTGTTGAACTGGCACTTTCTTACAGATCAGGGGTAAAAGATTTCAGTTACAGTATTACTCCCAACATTTCCATCGTCAGAAATAATGTTGTTTCTATTGCGGGTAGTGAGCCTATCCTCGGAGGATTTGGCCTTTCTGACGGCCCTCTGACAAAAACTGAACAGGGAAGACCCATCGGTTCATTTTTTCTCTGGGATATGGAAGGCATATTTCAAACGCAGGAGCAAATTGCAGCAAGCCCTTTTCAATCAAAGGATACTCGCCCGGGAGATATCAAATTCAGAGATATCAATAATGATAAAATCATAGATGATAAAGATAGGTTTCATGCCGGCAATCCTTTTCCAGACTTCACATATGGCATGCAATGCGGTGTCAACTGGAAAGACCTGGACTTTTCGATATTGTTTCAGGGAGTTCAGGGCAATGATGTATATTTTTTATATGGTAATTTTGCTTACGAAACACAATCGAGAGGATTTAATTCTTATGCCGACATTCTTAATCGATGGACTCCGGAAAATACCAATACCAATATACCAAAGGTAAGTCTGGATGACAGAAACGGAAACAGGAGGCCATCTACCAGGTTTCTGTATGATGGTTCCTACATGCGAATCAGAAATATCTCAATCGGATATAATCTAAAAAATTTGCTGAACGTGAATCAGATCACAGCATGCAGGGTTTATTTTACTGTACAGAATGCTTTCACATTTACGAAATATCCCGGACTTGACCCCGAGATACAGGCTAATGCCAATGATACCCGAGGGCTGGGTTTATCGTCGGATCTGGCAGTAGGAATCGATTGGGGAACTGTTCCTGCCCCACGTACTTTTGTAGCAGGCATTAAGGTTGACTTTTAGCAGAAGATTGTCTTTGGATGCTACCAATATGCCCTGGACAATCGAAGCTAAACTTCATTTTTAAATCATTGGCATATTTTTAAAATTGTTATTATGAAAAGCGCATTTAAAATAATATTCATAACGGGGCTCTTGCAATTGACAGCTTGCGAAGGTATTCTGGATAAAGAGCCAATAGCCATACTGGACGCAGGATCATTTTTTCAAACAGAAAATGATGCCATTCAGGCCATCAATGCTGCATATAATCCATTGCTTTTCAATAATGCCAATAACAATTTCTTATGGGCATTTGCAGAGATTACGGGTGATGCTGCCATCCCCGGAGGCGACGGCTCAAGACCGGGCATTGTAGAAATGGAAACTTTTTCATACACACCGCGTACAGAAGAACTCAATAATTATTGGAAACTGCAATATAAAGGTGTGACGCAGTGCAATCTGGTGCTCGATAATATTTCAAAAGTTACTATGCCCGAAGTTACTAAAAATCGGGTAACAGGAGAAGCGCTTTTTTTGCGTTCATATTACTATTTTTTGCTTACGCAGGTTTTTGGTGACGTACCGTTTTATCTCAAAGTGACTCCGCCTGATCAGCTTAAAATACCTAAAAGCTCCAAAGCTGATATTTACAAACAAATCATAAGCGATTGCGAAAAGTCTTCAGAACTGCTTCCTCTTAATCAAATTGCCGAAAATTTAGGAAGAGCTACCAAGGGATCTGCCCTGGCATTGGCAGCCAAAATAAGTCTCTATATAAAAGATTATAACAAAGTAATTGAATATACTTCAAAAATAAAAGCTTTAAATACGTACAAACTGGTAAAAGATTACAGAGATAACTTCTTGAAACTTACCCAAAACAACAGCGAATCTGTTTGGGAAATCCAGCATACCAATCTTGAACTGGGAGTTGGTAATTTTATCAATCAGTGGTGGGCATCTATCAAATTTTTGGGATATGGATTTGCTGAAGTGACACCCGCTTACATCAATGTTTTTGAACCCAATGATCCGAGGCTGAAGTTTACCGTTGCGATGAATAATGACCCATACTTTGGTTTGATCTATAAAAATTCATTTTCTTCCACTACTTACAGCCCAAGAAAATTTTTACAACCCAATTCAGAACTGACCCAAAAAGCGGATGGTGATATCAACTACCCCGCCATCAGATATGCCGAAGTCTTGCTTTGGGAAGCAGAAGCATTGATTGAATTAGGCAGAGTACAGGAAGCTCTTGCACCTCTCGAGATGGTCAGGGCAAGAGCCAGAGCTCAATCTACGGTAGCTGGCGCTTTACCTGTCATTGTGTCTACAGACCAGGCTACAGTCAGACAAGCATTGAGAAGGGAACGTCAGACAGAGCTTGGATTTGAATTGCACCGGTTTTTTGATCTGGTGAGATGGGGCATTGCGGGTGAAACCTTGACCGGGTTTCAAAAAGGTAAACATGAAGTTTTTCCGATACCACAAACAGAAATTGACTTAAATCCTTCACTGGTACAAAATCCGGGTTATTAATGAAAAAGGAATTTAAATACATATTGCTTATCTTTTTTTTACTACTGGCAAAATTAATTTCTGCTCAACCTGGACAGATATCTTTACCGCGTATTGAAGTCATGCCGGATCAGCCGTCACCTTATCTTATGCGTGACTGGAAAAATGTTGCTATTCGCTACGATTCGTTTATTTATGATAAAAATAAAAACGGACAATTCCTTCCATTGGTTTCATATACAGCTAATGGCATTAATTACCCAAATCAGAAACAAATAAGACTCCACACCTACGTTGGAACCAATTCAACTCAGAATTCGGAAGGTATTAATGTATTACCGTCACTGGTAGGTGCGGCACTGGTAGGACAAAACATCAGAAGTACCTTTGGCGTAGACAGATTGGTTATGGTACAGGATTTTTTTAATAAAGCCAATGGCGAAAATATATACCTGAATAATGCATCCGCCGGCAGTGGAGGTGATTGGTGGTACGATGTCATGCCCAATGTCTATTTTTATCAGCTGTATGATAAATTTCCGGACTTCAACGCCGAAGCTACTATTCAATTTAAATCAGTTGCGGATAAATTTCTGGAAGCTACCCGAAAAATGGGTGGTAAGGCAACTCCCTGGACTCCTGCATTTATGAATTACCGGGCATGGAATTTTAAGACTATGGAAGGTAATGCCAATGGTGTGAAAGAACCGGAGTCAGCAGGTACATTTGCGTGGCTCCTCTATCATGCTTTTAAAAAAACTAAAAATCCCGAATATCTCAAAGGCGCAGAATGGGCTATGGAATACCTGAATAATCTTGGGTCAAACCCTTCTTATGAGCTTCAGCTACCTTACGGAGTCTATGCAGCCGCCAAAATGAATGCAGAGGTAGGTACTCAATACAATATTGAAAAAATGGTCAATTGGTGTTATAACCGTGGGCCGCTGCGTGGATGGGGAACTATCGTAGGCAAATGGGGCAGTTATGATGTTTCCGGTCTGGTAGGCGAGGCAAATGACAGTGGAAATGATTATGCCTTCCTGATGAATGGTGTGCAACAGGCAGCAGCCTTGGTGCCTATGGTTAGGTATGATAAAAGATTTGCAAAGACCATTGCAAAATGGATGGTCAATATGAGCAATGCGTCCAGATTATTTTATCCGGGTTTTCTACCCGCTAATCAGCAGGATGGTGCCGTGTGGTCACAAGGCAATGATGTACAGGGAGTTATTGCGCATGAAGCGATGAAACAAAAATACCAAAATATTTCTCCGTACTCCACCGGAGATGCTCTAGGGGGAGGATGGGCTGCCACCAATCTCGCTATATATGGCAGTTCTTCAGTGGGTTATCTGGGGGCAATAGTGAGTACCACTAATGTTGATAAAATCTTACGATTAAATCTAAATGCTACTGACTTTTACTCAGAAGCATCCTTTCCTTCTTATCTGTATTATAATCCTTTTGACTCACCCAAAGCTGTTTTACTGGACGTCGGTAATGTACAACGCGATATCTATGAAACCCTGTCAGAAAAATTTATAGGAGAAAATAAGTCTGGTCAGGTAAGTATCATTATTCCGGCTAAAGAAGCAGTGCTATTGGTAATAACTCCGACAGGCGGAAAAATTACCTATGATAAAAACAAGATGTTGGTCGACAATAAGATAGTTGATTACCGACAAAATAAAGTGCCTTTTACGTCTGGGCCAAGAATCAAAGCACTGGAATCACAAAGCTATCTGATAGAAAAAGGGAAAAGCAGCTCTGTTTTTTGTACTGCAGAAGACCCAGATTCTCCAGCTCTGACGTATAAATGGTCTTCTGACCAGGGAGTGATAATCGGCAACTCAAACGAAGTAATATGGACAGCTCCGCAAGTTACCGGTAAATCTGAACTAAAGGTCGTGGTAAAGGATGCAGAAGGAAATGCAGATAGCATGAACATAACTATAGAAGTGGTCAATATCATCAATAAAGCACCTATAATCGAAAATTTATTTACTGCCAACTTGTACACCGGAAAAAACGAAACTATATCCATATCGTGCATGGCAAAAGATGATAATGGCGATACACTGACTTATACCTGGGTGGCCGACAATGGCAAAATTACAGGAACAGGAAAAACTATATACTGGACGGCTCCGGATGTCAATGGGATTTACAATATTGATGTTACGGTAGATGATGGAAAAGGACTCAATGCCAAAGCACAAATCAAAATACTAGTTAAAAATTTTAATGGCACCGGACAATTAATAGCATGGTATCCATTTTCAGGAAATGCCAATGATAAAAGTGGTAATGAAAATCATGGAGTTGCCAAAGGGGCTATCCTTACGGCTGATTTTGATGGCAAACCACTAGGTTCATACTATTTTAATGGCGGAGCACAGCATATAGAAGTTCCTTTCAAACCAAAGCTAAATTTTGAAATGGGAACTACACTTAGTCTTTGGAGCAAACCTATTCTTACAGCTGATAAGGAGATATTTTTAATTTCCCATGGCAGTTGGCAGAACAGATGGAAACTCTCTGTTACTCCAACTAAAAATATTCGATGGACAATTAACACTACATCCAGGATTGTGGATCTGGACAGTGATTTTATTCTTAATTCCGACAGTATTTATCATATCGTCGCCTCCTATGATGGAGAGACTATGATGCTTTTTGTCAATGGAAAACTCAACACTTTCAAACTTCAGACCGGAAGTATCAGGACTTCAATACTACCATTATTGATTGGTCAGATGTTACCCACGGATGCAGCCTATAATTATAAAGGTGTTCTGGACGAGATCAGAATATATGACTACGCAATCCACCCCGGAGATGTTACTAAACTGTATGTCCAGGGAACAATATCTTCTACCACATCTGTAAATCCCAATAATTTAATACAAATTTACCCAAACCCCGTACAACAATTCCTCCATATTGAATTACTTGATCAATATCATGAAGTAGCAGAGATTCTTATTACTGACATCAGAGGAGAGAAACTTCTTGGCATGGGAGTAAAGGGGCAATTTCATTCAGAAATAGATTTAGGGACATTAAAAACAGGCAGTTACATTTTTCAGGCGATCAATAGATCGGGAGAGTTCATTAAAAGTATTCAGTTTATTAAATTATAATTTTTATTCATCATTAAATCACGAAAATATGAAACGTTATGTACATTTTTTTCTACTGTTTTTTGCAGTAATCGCAGGATTGCAGGGACAAACACCTGTGGCATCCTACACTTTTTCGGGTAATACCAAAGATGGTTCCGCATTTAAAAATGAGGCTTCAGTGAATGGAGCCAGTTTATCGGCAGACAGATTTGGTTGGGCCAACAGTGCTATTTCTTTTGATGGTAAACAAGGTGCAGTCACTGCTCCCAATGCTGCTCATCTTCAATCTGCCTCAACTACAATCAGCTTTTGGGTAAAGGTGAGATCATTACCTGCCCAAGGCGAAGTTTACCTCTTATCCCATGGCGGATGGCAGGAAAGATGGAAAATATCTCTTCCATCACATGGAAAACCTGTATTTACTGTACGAACCACAACCTGCTGCAATGATATGGATTCAGGGGATGGAAATCAGCTCAAACTGAATGAATGGAGACATGTGGTCATGACACATGACGGCACTTCTGATAAAATGTATATGAATGGTATTAAGGTCAATGAAAAAGCTTATGCAGGTGCATTGGGCAAAACCACCAGTCCACTGGGAATAGGATATGACCCTATTGACAAAGGAAATTATTTTGATGGTCAACTGGATGAAGTTATGATATATGACATTGCCTTGACCGCAGCTCAAATTACAGCCCTTTACACTTCCCAATCCACTGCGCCGGTCGTTGCTGCCAATAGCAAAGTAGCTTCATACTTTTTTAATGAATTTGGTAAAGATGGAACGGCGTTTGGTAATACAGCATCAGTTTCCGGAGCCTCATACACAACAGACCGATTTGGATACGGTAATAGTGCGTTATCATTTGACGGAAAAACATCAAAGGCTACAGCGTCAAATTCGGCACAGTTAAACTCAGCTTTTACCACAATCAGTTTTTGGGTAAAGGTAGGAACTTTACCTGCCCAGGGTGAGGTATATCTTTTGTCAAATGGCGGCTGGCAGGAACGATGGAAAATTTCTCTTCCGTCACATGGTAAACCTGTTTTTACCACCCATACTGCGTCCTGCTGTAATGATATGGATTCAGGAAACGGCAATGAATTGAAACCTGGAGAATGGAAACATGTCGTCATGATACATGATGGCTCAGTAGACAGAATGTATATGAATGGTATTAAAGTTAATCAAAAAGCATATGCAGGCGCTTTAGCTCCGACTGTTCATCCATTAGGTATTGGCTATGATCCGATAGACAAAGGTAGCTTTTTTGATGGCCAACTTGATGATATAGAAATTTACAATTATGCTTTTACCGATCAGGATGTTACGACTTTATACAATACCCAAGCTAAATTTCCTGGTGTAGAAAACGCCCTGGTAGCCAGTTACTCCCTGAATGGCAATGGTACGGACACTACACAATTTAAAAACAATGCGATACTGGATAGTAAAGCGACCGCTGCTACAAACCGTCATGGATGGGCCAGTAATGCAATCAGCGGTGCCGCCAGGGCAGAAAATTCTATAGCATTGCAATCCAATTTTACTACCATCAGTTTTTGGGTTAATCCTAAAACACTTCCTCCTTCAGGAGAAGTATATTTAATGTCCAACGGTGGATGGCAGGAAAGGTGGAAAATCTCGTTGCCTTCACACGGAAAACCTGTTTTTACCACCAATGCTACAACATGTTGCAGTGATATGGATTCCGGTAATGGCAACGAATTGAAAACCGGGCAATGGACACATTTGGCAATGGTACATAATGGGACTCAGGATCAGATATATGTTAATGGTACACTTGCCAATCAAAAAGCTACTACCGGCGCTTTGAAGAAAACAAAATTCCCTTTGGGAATTGGTTATGATCCCATTGACAACGGTAGTTTTTTTGATGGAAGTACGGATGATGTTATGATATTTAATAAAGCATTGACAGCTGTGGAAATAAAAGCGCTGTACGATAGTCAGAAAACGGAGGCTGGAGCAACGTCACCGTTGGTAGCTAATTTTACATTTGATACTAATAACAACGATCTTACTGCCTATCAGAACCATTCTTATGGAAATGCTGCCGGCACAAAGGACCGTTTTGGTAAAGTAAATAAAGCCAGAAATTTTGATGGTAAAACAGCATATCTGGAAGCTGGAAACTCAGCACAGCTTGGCTCAGATTTTACATCAGTAAGTTTTTGGGTAAAGGTCAATACCCTTCCTGCTTCGGGCGAGGCATACATACTGTCCCACGGTGGCTGGCAGGAAAGATGGAAGATCTCACTGCCATCACATGGTAAACCGGTTTTTACTACCAATGCAACATCATGCTGCAATGATATGGACTCAGGAAACGGAAATGAATTGAAAGTTGGTGAGTGGAAACATGTTGTCATGACACATGATGGGGTTGCTGATAAAATTTATATGAATGGTTTAAAAGTCAATGAAAAAGCTTTTGCTGGAGCCTTAAAAAAGACAAAGTTTAATTTTGGTATAGGATATGATCCGATTGATAAAGGAAATTATTTTGATGGTGCACTGGATGAAGTTCAACTTTACAGTAAGGCATTAACAGCACAGGAAGTAGCTGATTTGTACAAATTGCAGTCAACAGTACCTGCTGCTACGGATACCATTCGACCTTGTGCCCCATTGGATATATCTGCCACGGTTAGTTTTACCACCATTAACTTATCCTGGGCTCTTGGGACCGATAATGTTTCTGTAACGGGTTATAATATATATCAGGATGGTAAGCTGATCAGAACAGTATCAGGGTTAAGCACTTCTTTGACCGGATTAAAAGCTCTGACAGGTTATATTTTAGGAGTATCCGCAATAGATGCTTCCGGAAACGAATCTTTAATCTCCACCATTAAAGCAACAACAGGACAAGATCCAACACCTGACACCACCCCACCTACAAAACCCGGTAATTTGAAAGGAAATGTGGGTTCCAATTCAGTATTGTTGACATGGGATCCGTCCACAGATGATCGAAAGCTAGCAGGTTATGTTGTACTGGTTGATGGATTATTTTCAGACTCACTTTCAGATGTTGCGACATCTAAGTTTATTGGAGGACTAAAATCTGAAACATCATACACATTTGAAGTCTACGCTTATGACCTGTCTGCCAATAAATCTCAGATTGCAGAGGTAACACTAAAGACTACAAAACCATTGGATACTGGTGAAGCAGGATTGGTGGCTCACTATCCTTTTGATGGCAATGCGAATGACGCCACTCCATACAATAATCACGGCACTATAGGAGGCAATCCTGTATTCCAGACAGCAACCCATCCTTTGGGAGCAGGAAAACAAAACATAAAATTTGACGGAGACAAAGATTCTGTTCTTGTTAAAAATGCTGTTCAACTCATTTCTGACTTTACCACCGTAAGTTTCTGGATTAGAGTCGATAATGTCAATACAAAAGATGCAGAAGCCTATGTCATTGATTTTGGACACTGGAGTGAGAGATGGAAAATATCCTTGCCTCAACACCTTAAAATAGTATGGACGACTAATGGTAAAAATGTGCAGTTTCCCACTTTTATATCTGATATGGATAGCGGTGATGGAAACGAAATGGTGAAGGGGATCTGGTGGCACGTTACAATGGTACATGATGGAGCTAAAAATATCATTTATGTAAATGGTCAGCAGGTCGCCAGCAAACCTGTAGCAACCAAGCTAAACAGCACCAACAAACCCCTTTGTTTCGGTAGTAATAATGTAGATGGTGGCCAGTATTTCCCTGGAGCTCTTGATAATGTAAAAATTTACAACAAAGCGCTAACGGCGGCAGAGATTTTAAAATTGTTTAGTGCCGGAACTACAGGATTGACAGATTTTGCACTTACTGAGTATGGAAATGTCAGATTGTCACCTAATCCGGTTTCAAATATCCTGACTATTGAACATGGTTTCCCGGCAAATGCCAATATTAAAATCAGAATTCTGGACAATGTAGGAAGACAATATGACGGTTACAGTCCTTCAAGTCTTGAACTAAGTACCGGAAGGTTGACAGTGGATACTGACAGATATTCTTCCGGACTTTATTATGTCAATTTCATCGTTGATGGCAAGAACATCGGTTCTGTTAAGTTTAGTAAGTTGTGATATCAGAGTTAAGAATTTAAGTAACCCTTTTACAAATAGTTAAGTCAATATTTTAAGGAGAATGAAACTTAGTTTCATTCTCCTGTTTTTGAAAATGGCACAAGATTAAATCATTGTGTACATTCTAAAAGAATTAGTATGTTTAACAGGAATACAGACGAAAGATCAGTGAAAAGATTTGTACAAAATCCCATTATTCTCACCAGTGATATCAGACCAAGTATAGAAGGGATGAAAGTAGAATGTGTCCTCAATCCGGGGGTTTTTACCTTTGAGAATAAGATATGGTTGTTATTGCGGGTAGCAGAAAGACCACATCAGGATACAGGTTTCGTATCATTTCCTATATTGAACAAAGATGGCAAAATTCAAATATTAAAGTACTCAGTGACTGATCCTGAACTGAAATTGACAGATGCTCGAATGGTCACTTATAAGGGTAAAATGTACCTCTCCACCATGTCGCATCTCAGGTTGATGTGTAGCGATGATGGTATACAATTTTATGAACCGACGGATTTCCCCACAGAGATATTTGGAAAGGGAGAACTGGAAACCTATGGTATCGAAGACTGCAGGGTGACTTTTATCGATGGAAAATATGTACTTACATTTACTGAAGTGTCAGAGTTTGGTGTTGGCGTAGGTTTGATCACTACAACTGACTGGGTGCATTTCGAAAGAGAAGGCATGATCATCCCACCTCATAATAAAGATTGTGCGGTATTTGAAGAAAAAATTGATGGTAAATATTATTGTCTGCACAGACCATCAGGAATCGATCTTGGAGGAAACTTTATATGGCAGGCATCTTCGCCGGATATGATCCATTGGGGTCAGCATAAATGTGTGATGCAAACCCGTCCAGGTCTGTGGGACTGTGCCAGGATTGGTGCCGGCGCAGCACCGATAAAAACAAAAGACGGCTGGCTGGAGATCTATCACGGAGCTGATTTTAACCACAGATATTGTCTTGGCGCTGTTTTATTTGATCTGAAAGACCCTTCTATCGTGCTCGCAAGATCCATCGAACCAATTTTTCAGCCTGAAGCAGATTATGAGCTGACGGGATTTTTTGGTAATGTTGTTTTTACCAATGGTCATATTGTAGATGGTGATACTGTGCATATGTATTATGGTGCTTCTGATGAAGTCATCTGCGGTGCCACCTTTTCCATTTCACAAATTTTATCTACCTTGTCAAAATATGCATGATGTTTAGTAAATTAAGAAAGGAAATAAGTTTTTTCAACTCACATCCCAAGGGAATGAGGGTGCTTTTACTCACCAACCTGATTTATGGTCTGGTAGGTCCCATCATAGAGCTTTTTATCGGAGCTTATATCATGCGTAATTCATCAGATATCAGTCTGGTGGTTATTTTTCAGCTGGCTGTTTACACTGGTATTCCGCTTACTTTTATGATCAATGGCTTTTTGCTCAACAAGATCAAAATCGCTTGGCTTTATTCATTCGGGATGCTGCTGAGTGGAATATCTATGTTTGCCATGATGACGCTTCAGCAATTGGATACAATGGGAGTATTTCTGGCTGGTCTCATCATGGGCTTGTCCTATGGCTTTTTTTGGGCCAATAGAGATTTTCTGGCACTAAATACCACCAAAGACGGCACAAGAAATTATTATTATGGGATAGAGACTTTTTTTTATACCATGACGGGTATAGTAGTACCCCTGGCCGCAGGAGCTTTCATCGGTGCTACAGACAGAAATGGTTGGTTTGGTGGCCATGTTAATACAGCGTATTATATCCTAACAGCCATTGTTTTTATCATGTCTATGTTTGCGTCGGTATTAGTGCATCGCGGAGAATTTCAAAACCCTAAACGTGCTCCTTTTCTATTTATTAAATTTGACAGAATATGGAATAAAATGCTGGGGCTGGCATCGCTCAAAGGTCTGGCACAAGGATATATAGTTACGGCTCCTACCATGTTGATCCTAAGCCTGGTAGGCAAGGAAGGTTCACTCGGTCTCATTCAAGGTATCGCGGCCGCTGTATCCGCCATCTTATTGTATGTACTCGGAAGGGTGACGGGTCCGAAGCATCGGTTGTTGATTTATGGCATAGGTTGTTTGCTTTTTGTTGCTGGGGCTTTGTTTAATGCTGCACTTTATTCCGCATTCGGAGTGATCTTGTTTATGATGTGCCTGCTTTTTGCACGGCCACTGTTGGATATAGCATATTTCCCTATACAGTTGAAGGTCATAGACTATGTGGCCGAAAAAGAAAAAAGGAATGAATTTTCATATATTTTTAATCATGAATTGGGTTTATATCTGGGCAGGTTGCTAGGTTGCGGATTATTTATAGTTTTGGCAAGATATGTCAGCGAGTATGCTGCTTTAAGATATGCACTATTAGTAATCGCAGTGTTACACGCTTTCGGTTGGTTTATGGCAAGATCTATTTTGAGAGAAAAGGAAATGGACGATTTAGCTGAGATATCAATTACTACTGTTTAGAATCAAAGTTTTGTGTCACTGACCTAAAAATCATGGGTGAATGAAAAATTTCAATATAGGAATTATTGGATTCGGGGGATTCGGAAAATTTCTGTTTAAAGCATGGAATCAACTGGACAATGTACAAGTTACTGCGATTGCAGATGTAAATGCTACAGCAATGAAAGGAATCGAACATGTCAATTTTTTTGTTGACTGGAAGGAAATAATCCTCTCAGAAAATATCGATCTGATAGCCATCGTGACGGAACCTTCTACCCATCGGATGATCGCCGAGGCTTGTATGCGAGCCGGAAAACATGTTTTGATTGAGAAGCCATTGGCCATAAGCACGTCGGATGCTGAATCCATTATTAAAACAAGAGATCAGACAGGAGTGGTGGCAGCCATAGATTTTATTATGCGGTTTAATCCGCTTTTACAGACCATTCAGTCTTTAACGCAAGCAGGAGTATTTGGAAAAATGAGAAGAGTGGATGTAGAAAACTATGCCCAGGATGAGCAGTTGCCTCCGGAACATTGGTTTTGGCATCCTGATAGGTCAGGAGGGATCCTAATTGAGCACGCCGTTCATTTTATTGATCTGGTTCATTTTTTAGCACCTTCAAAACATGTGACCGTCAATGGATTAAAACACAATCGTAATCCATTGCAGGAAGATCAGATCATGGCAAATGTGCTTTATGAAAGCGGACTAATAGCAACCCACTACCATTCTTTTGCCCGTCCCGGTTTTTTCGAAACTACTTATATTACATTATCATACGATATTGCTGATATACACCTTCAGGGCTGGATTCCCCTTTCTGCTGAAGTCAAAGTACTAGTCAATGAGCAATCCAAAGAAATGCTGCTTTCAAATCCTCTTTTTGAATGTCTTCATTCTGAACTTATAGAAAGCGCAATGGACGAATCAAGACCTAAAGGTTGGGGCGTATCTGAAATGGATGTTACAAAAGATACGTCTTTTATTCGGTCTGGAAGCATCATGTATGAAGCCACCGAAATCATCAAGGGAAGATTCAGCTTAGGTCGTTCAAAACAGGAAGTCTATGCCGATTGTGTCAAATCATCTTTATTGGATGTACTGCACAAAATTTCAGACCCATCACATACATTAACGGCTAGTCTGGAAGCAGGTCTAAGCAGTCTGGAAATCGCAGAAATGGCTACTTTTTCAGCAAGGAATAATTCTTAATCATACTCACTTTTTTATTATGCCACGACATATTTTTTTATTAATCACAATTTCACTTTTAACTTCTTGCGCTTCTACAAAGTTTATGCCGTCAGGAAATCCTGTCACGCAGCGGAGTATCCCTAGTGTGGATAAAATGCCCTACCATCCCAAACCATACAAATACCGCGACTGGAAAAAAACAGCACTCGAATTTGATGCGTATGTTTTTGATTTCAGTCAGAAAGGACCATTTCTTCCCTTGATCTGGCTGGACGGACAGAAAAGAAATTTTCCGGACACTACCTTTGGTATTTATACAGCGCTGGGAGATATCAGAATGGGTGCTGCCGTCAATAATGGAGAGAACCATGAAGCACTTGGAGCACTCGGCGCGGTATTGGGTGCTACGATGGTGGGTATTGACAAAAGTGATCATGATGGCCGCAATTATGTACGCATGCTCCGCAATTATTTTGCTAAAGATAATGGCTGGAATGTCATTCAGAATTTCACTAACAAAGGTGCACATATCGGCGGTGGTTATGGCAATGACTTCTGGTATGAGGTGCACAATAATGTGCTTTTTTATAGTGTGGCTGATAAGTACAATGATGAAAAGGAATTTGACGACATCTTGTTGAAGATTGCTGATCAGTTTTATAAATCTGATTCAGTAATGGGAAATAGCTATAGTTATTCCTATTTTGATTTTAAAGAAATGAAGGGTTACAAAAATCACATTCCAACCCAGGAAGATGTAGCTGGAGGATATGCTTTTGTTTTATATTCCGCTTGGGTAAAATTTAAAAACCCAAAATATCTCAAGGCTGCCAAAAATGCATTGAATGTACTGTACAATCAAAAAGAGAACAGATATTATGAAGCCATGATGCCGATTGCAGCACACATCGGTGCAAGGATGAATGCTGAACACGGTACGGATTATGATATCAGCAGATATTTAAACTGGACCTTTGACGGCAGCGCTGTAGGACGCGAAGGTTGGGGTGTTTTAGTGGACAATTGGGGCGGCTACGACGTAAGTGGTCTGGGAGGTAGTACGGTACATAATGGAGGGTATGGATTCCTGATGAATACATTCGACCTGATGCTACCACTTTCCGCTATGGTAAGGTATGATCAAAGGTATAGTAATGCAGTGGGCAAGTGGGCACTCAATGCTTCTAATGCAGCCCGATTTTGTTATCCTTACGAAATACCTGATTCTTTGCAGGCTATACCACAGCACAAAGCTGTGACCAAAGATGTCATAGCTTATGAAGGTATCATAAAGGAGTCGATATATCCCGAGTTCAAAGGCATCACACCCTTTGCCCAGGGAGATGGACCACTTTGGTATCCCAATATGCCTCAACAAACCATGTTTTCTGTGTATGGCAGTGGCCATGTAGGCTTTTTTGGTGGAATCATTAGAAGTACCAATGTTCCTGAAATCCTGCAGATCAACTGTACCAATGCTGATTTTTTTGCCAGCCAGAAAAGTTATGATACCTACTTATATTTTAATCCATACGGTACCAACCAAAAAGTGAACATCGATCTTGGGAAAAGTAAATTTGATCTGTACGACCTTAACAGCCGGAAAATCATAAGTAAAAATGCTACCGGTAAAACGTCATTTTCTATTCAAGGTCAATCATCTGCCATGTTAGTACTCGTTCCTGCCAATCTTAAGTTTACTGTTAAAGATTGCAAATTGTATGCGGGTGATGTCATAGTAGATTATAGGTATACTAAATGAATCTGCTATTTTAGAAATACTTTCAGAGAGATTTAGAAATTGTTTTTGTCTTAGCTTTTCAAGATTACTTTGCACTAAATGACTTTCTACAAATTTAGATTGCAAATTTAACGGGTAAGGTATACTTTACATTGACAATATTTCCATTTTGACGTGCGGGAATCCACCTTTCTTTCATTTGATTCATAGATGTTATGACCCTGATTAATTCTTCTCCGCAACCAGATCCTATATCTCTTATCAACTTTAATTCAGTAATATATCCTTTTTTATCAATTATGAATTCGGCAACACAATTGCCTTCAATTCCTTTTTGGCGTGCATCCGATGGATACTTAAGATTACGATAAATATAATCCATAAGTTTATTCTGAGCACATATATCCCTTTCATTTTCATTACTGATGCTTTCACAGCCAGGAAATCTTGGCATTTCCTCCACTTCATTAAATACATCTTCGATTATGGAGGAGGTTGTTTTATCGTTTGACATCCTACCCGAATTCTTTTTTGTGATGATCTGTATTACTCCATTTTTACCTTCATCGCCATACAGTGCCGATGCCGAAGTACCTTTCAGCACATCTACAGTCTGAATGTCATCTGGGTTAACTTTATCCAGTTCTGCTCTTGTTTTCTTTATACCATCAATAACAAATAAAGGGTCTTCTCCATCCATTACGAGCTTTATTCCATTTGGTGGTGGTGGTGGCGCAGGTGCATTGGGTGGATTTGTAAAGTCCATAGGACTTTTCGGAGCTGGCGGTGGTGGTGGAGCTTGAAAATCAGGAGCACTTATTTTGCTAGTCTGACTTTTTGCTGCAGGTGGAGCAGGTGGCTGTGGTGGTGCCGGTGCTTGCATTGCTGATGGCGGAGGCGGTGGTGGCGGAGCACTAGGTAAGTCTCCGTATTTGGCTTCAAATAGGGCTTTGTCTTTTATATTTTTAAGATTATAGACTTCTGTCTTACCCGATTTAAGTTTTACTTCTACCTTTGCATCTTTAATATGAATAGACTTCACTTTGGTCGGTAAGACATCGGATTTTAAATCGGAGATGGAAGGTTTTGATGGTGGAATAGTATCTTTTTGATTGGTAAGCGCATTTTTAAAATCAGTTCTCACTGCAGAAGAAGAAAAAAATACAATAAGCCCTAAAAATATCGGAATTACGATCACATACTTCCATAATGTTTGTGTTTCTGTTTTATTACTAGTCATCATTTGAATACGTTTTTTGATTTGTGAATGAAAAAATTGATTAGTCAGCGCCAGTTCCAGACCTGATTGCGACTTACTGAGCAATAACTCCGCGTAGCTACCTACGGAGCTCTTACAGCATATGGCCTCATCTGCCAGGTATTCGTGCGCCTGACGTAACGCACGTTTGTAAAATATCATCACCGGATTGAACCAGAAAAAAGCATGGACCACCTCAGCAAACAGGACGTCTACAGTATGTCTTTGGCGGATATGGATTTCTTCATGGTCTAGGATAGTGTGTATGTGATCATTGAGCGGTATGTGTTTACTGATATAAACACTTTTGAAAAATGAAAATGGTAGGTGTACTGCATCTGTAGTTACCAGAGTATATCCTGTTTTTTGTTCTTTGAGTCCTGACACATGATATTTATATATGCGGGTCAGGCCTAACCCCATTTTAAAAAGAATTAATCCTACGCCTAAAACATATATTACCCAAAGGAATATTTGCAGGTAATTTGTTTTTTCCACATCTTGAATCATCCATTTGTTTACTCCTGTTGACACATAGCTCCAATGAACAGCAGGCACAGCTTCCCTTGGTATGATGATGTATGGTGCCAGGATGGGTATAAGCAGCGAGACAGCAATAGCCCATAAAAGATACACCCTGTTGTGTCTGAAAAAAGTCATCTCTGCCAGAATAAAGTGATATATTCCATATAATAAAATCAGACAGGCAGATGATTGAAGCAAGAAGGTAAACATGGTTATATTTTAAAAAGTTAAAGTTTCTTCTTTTCTATGTCTCTTTTGATCTGTTCAAGTTCAGAAAGGGTAATGTCATTTTCCTTCACCAGAAATGATACCAGTTCATTGACAGATCCTTCGAAGTAGTTGCTTACGAGTCGCCGCAATGAGAACTTAGAATATTCTTTTTTATTAATGAGCGGAAAATACTCATACGTCTTACCGTAGGCTTTATGATCCACAAAGCCTTTTTTCTCCAGGATTCTCACTATAGATGAAACCGATGAATGTGGTGGTTTGGGCTCCGGCATTTCATCTATGAGTGCGCTGACGAGTGTCGGACCTTTATCCCAAAATAACTGCATGATTTCTTCCTCCGCTTTGGTCAATTTTTGCATGTATGGGTCTGTTTTGATAAATTTAATACTTTTTTGAAACGCTGATTTTGTATTTCTACAACTAACGACACAAATATACAACGTATTATTAAGTTATATAACTATTTTGTACATTATTTTTCATATTTTTTTGCTTCATCTTTTATGCTTAAAAAACTGAACACAAAACTACGTAATTGTTGTACTATTATTTTATCTTTGCGGCCGTTTTACGCCAAACGCTTATGGCGTGGTAGCTCAGTTGGTTAGAGCGCGCGATTCATAATCGCGAGGTCGGCGGATCATGCCCGCCTCACGCTACAAAAAAAAAGAGCCTGACAGATTTTTTGTCAAGCTCTTTTTTTATTATTATTTGATATTCAAGTAACAAGCTTTTTTATCCTCTACATCTTTACGACAGGCTGAGTTAATACAATTCTTCCGTTGTTTTCCAGATAAAGATAGTATACACCCGGAGACAGTTCATCCATGGGCACGTATAATTCCTGTACACCGGTATTAATTAATGCAGGAGCTTGTCTAAGTATGACCCTACCTGTTATATCGGTCATCCTCATTTGTCCTGTAAATGCTTCATTGTTGGTAAATCTTAGTGTTACGCCTTCGTTGGCCGGATTTGGAAAAACTTTATATTCTGTAAATACATCATTGAAAACAGAACTTGTACTGTTGCATAATATTTTTCTACCTGCCTGACCTCTGATCTCTCCACCAGGAAAGGCTGCAGAATGCACATTCATATAATGACCTCCGGATTCCATTATGGCAACATCAGCTGTCGAAACTACAAAATAAGCGGAGCTATAAACATTGGGAGTTGTCAATGGAAATTTAACACCTCCGTTAGCTCCTAATACCCCAGTATGAATATGTGCTGCCGTAGCTGGCCCACTTAATGAATCTGTCATCACTGCATAATAGGCGGCACGATTGCCTGCGTCAACCGAGACTATTCCTGCCCCATATCCTTTACTGGTATTTTTAGGATTTTCCTGATTTCCGCAAAGGTCAAAAGCAAAACCTTTCCGAAGACTTGTCTGAAATTGACCTCTTATTTCGCCACCGGGATTGGCAGCGGTATGTACATTAAAATAAAGATTATTGCTGATGATATCTGATAAAGTAGCAGCTGTGATAGGTACTGTTGCTGTATATGCAATACCAGGGAGAGCTGCCGTTAGACCAAAGACTACAGGCCCTGCAACTCCGGAGGGTCCTCGGTGTACGTGTGCAGCAGTAGGTGGTCCACTCAGATCATTGACCAATACAACATAAATCAGACTATCGTAAGCAGAAGTAAATCCGACAAACCCTACCCCATTACCCATTGTTGTAACAAAGGGTGTTTCCTGATCACCACTTAAAGACGAAACCGCTGAAAAATCACCTCCATAAAGTGTCTGACCTCTTATTTCCCCTCCAGGATTTGCAGTTGTGTGCACATTAACATAATATTCACCGTTAGCCAAGTTGGACACAAAATCAGCGGGTAATCCACTTCTCGCGAATTCACCTGAAAGTGTTTTGCCACTGAATGTTAAAGCTTGAATGACAGGACCGATTAAACCCTTAGCACCTTTATGGATATGTGCTGCTGTGATTGGACCGCTCAAACCATTAACTTTTGCATTGTATGTTATTTTATCATGACCAAAAGTTAAAGTAAAACTACCTACAGCTACAGCCGGGCTAAGTATAGGCGGAACTTCTTCTAATGCTGTCAAAGCAAAAGGAAAATTTAAATCACTCTCCAGTTCGAGCTGTCCTCGTATTTCTCCACCAGGATTTGCTGCAGTATGTACATTGACATACAAACCAAAATTTAAAGCTTTCTGCAAAAAACCTGCAGGAACTGCTATCTCACCTGCAAATTTATTTCCCGTCCTGATAGTGGCAAAGTTTACTAATACAGCTCCGTTTGATCCAAAATTTCCAGTATGAATGTGGGCGGCGGTGACAGGCCCGGATAAACGGGAAACAACCCCTTGCACATACATTTTTGTCTGATCATCATTAAACAAAACAGTAACCAATCCTTCACCATTTCCAGCGACAGGTGGTACTTCTTCGGTGCCAACAAGATGAGCAGTAAAAATAATTTTACCTGATTGTCCGGTAAGATTGACAGTAAAAAAAAGAATGGCTGCCCCAAAGCAGAATTTAAAAAAATTAATGTTGAAACTTTTCATCTACAATAAATATTTTGAGGTTAGATAATAACTATTTTATGGGAAGTACTTCCTTTCTTCCTTACCTGATAAGCTTTCACTATATAATGCACCCAACAAAAGTAAAGTAAAAATTTAATATTTGCTCTAAATGTTTCATAAAATATGAAATCACAAATTGCTCTTTCGAAAAAATATTATTTTTGAATAAATTTTCGATCGCACAAATAAAATTATTTAAATTAAATAACGGTGTTCGCTATTATGCTTGCAGCTTACAAATATCAAAATTGAATATTTGGGTTGATTTTTTCAAGCCTACCCTAAGAATTTTATTATGAGCATTTCTCAAAGGCTATTATTGAATTATCGGCCTATTAATCTACCTTTGCGGTTTAAAAATAAATAATTACCAATGAGTCTTCTTACAGTGGGAACCGTAGCTTTTGATACAATAGAAACACCTTACGGCAAAGCAGAAATGGTTATCGGTGGCGCTTGTACATATATCAGCTGGTCAGCATCTTACTTTACTAATAATATTCATCTTGTTTCTATAGTGGGAGATGATTTTCCCAATCATGAATTACACCGACTCAAGGATCGTGGCGTCAATATGGACGGTCTTAAAATCGTGGCTGGTGGTAAATCATTTTTCTGGGCCGGCCGATACCACAATAACATGAACAACAGGGATACATTAGTAACCGACCTCAATGTGCTGGCTGATTTTGATCCTATTCTACCGGAAGCTGCTAAATCTGCTAAGTATGTCATGCTCGGGAATTTGACACCCGCTTTTCAGAAAAGTGTACTCGACCAACTGGACGGAAGTCAAAAGCTGATAGCACTCGATACCATGAACTTCTGGATGGATATCGCCATGGATGATCTCAAAGAAGTAATAGCAAGAGTAGATCTGCTGACTATAAACGATGAAGAAGCACGCCAACTATCAGGAGAGCATTCACTCGTTAAAGCTGCAAAGGTCATTCACGAGATAGGGCCTAAGTTTTTGGTGATCAAAAAAGGAGAACACGGAGCCTTACTCTTTTCTGAAGATGATATATTTTTTGCGCCTGCATTGCCATTGGCACAGGTTTTTGACCCTACCGGAGCTGGCGACACCTTTGCCGGCGGACTCATGGGCTACCTTGCCAAAACAGATGATATTAGCATGGAAAATATGAAACGGGCTATCATTGTGGGGTCGGCCATGGCGTCTTTTTGTGTGGAAGATTTCAGTCTGAATAAATTGCAGATACTCTCGATGTCAGAGATCAATGAGAGATTGGACAGGTTTAAAAAATTGATACATTTTGATCTGATTTGACCAACTGAAAAAAGTTTGTTCAGTTATTGGTTTGGAACTAAAAAATAATTGAAATCGTTTTTAGGTAAATAAATATTGTATATCATGGCAAGCGTAATTGATGTTAAGGCACTGACTAAAAAAGAACAGTTTGAGTTGGTAATTGAAATACTCAGAAATAATAAAATGCTAAAAACCGAATTTGATAAAATTGTTCCAATAGATGGTGATGATATTTCAATGGATTACATTGAAAAACTTATAGACCAGGATTTTGAAAGATATGATGAAGTTTTTAGAAAGCTGGCATGAGATATTTATCGAAGTTAATGCTTACAGTGATTAATAAAAGAACTATAGAATCACATGGTGGCAACTTTTTAGAACCTAACAATTATTTAAACGAGACTAACATAGATTATTTATTGGAAATAGTGCAAAGTGAAATGTTTGGCGAGCCACTTTACCCAAATTTAAGTGACAAAGCAGGCTTGTATATGTACAATATTATTGCTAATCATATTTTCCAGGACGGAAATAAACGGACAGGGCTAGAAGCTGGCATTATTTTTTTGAGAATAAATGGATTTAATATTTCTCAGTCTTTAAGATCTGAAGATATTTACAATTTCACCATCAAAGTAGCATCCGGCAGGTCAAACCTGGATGAGTGTCAGGCATGGTTCGCATCGCATATTGTAAAAGAATATTTACAAAACCCTTGAAAATAGTTGCAATCTCCGATACGCATGGATACCACGGTCAGCTCTGTCTTCCATCAGGGGATATGCTCATTCACGCAGGCGATGTCTCAAGCCGGGGTAGTGAGCGAGAAGTATTAAATTTTCTGCATTGGTTTAGCGATCAGGATTTTAAATACAAAATTTTCATAGCTGGAAATCACGATTTTTTCTTTGAGCGGGCAGAAGAAGAAAGAATTAAATCCATC
This sequence comes from Saprospiraceae bacterium, assembly GCA_043748345.1. Lineage (GTDB taxonomy): Bacteria > Bacteroidota > Bacteroidia > Chitinophagales > Saprospiraceae > OLB9. Next base: position 11,582 of record JAYTNJ010000150.1, on the reverse strand, counting down.
ATTCCTGAAGATGTAATCTATCTTAATGACTCAGGTATGACTATTGATCATATAACTATTTGGGGATCTCCCGTGACACCCTGGTTTTTTGATTGGGCATTTAACAGACATAGAGGAGCAGATATTAAAAAACATTGGGATCTGATACCGCAAAATTCTGATATCCTCATCACTCATGGACCGGTTCACGGCATATTGGATAGGACAATACAAGGAAAACGCGTAGGATGTGAAGTACTGAAAGAAACTATTGATAGGATAAAGCCCAAAGTACATGTCTCCGGACATATCCACGAAGCTTACGGACTGGAGCAAACAGAAGATACCTTGTATATCAATGCCAGTGTGCTCGATGTAGGATATCGATTGGTCAATGAAGCGGTAGTATTTGATGTATGAGCTTTACTAAAACAGTGCTGTCCTTGTTTTCCATAGTTTTATTGTAAATTTTTAAATTCAATTTGGCTATAACTATACAAAATTTGACACTTATAGCCAAATTGAATACATTATGGTGCTTATTGAAAGAAGATATCTGAAGTTAAAGATTTTTGAACTATACCATTATAAGGACTATTTTTTAATCCAAATGTTGTGAGCATGACCAACCAAAGTGCTTTTTTAGTCTTCGTACTTTCCCAAAATTCATTTATTGATTTCAATTTGGTTGTAACTATATAATATAAATGACTAATAGCCAGATTGAAAGACAATTTTTCACTCCACTCATTCATTTTCCATCAGCAACTTTAAGCTCCTGGATGGATTATCCAGAAATGACTTACTAATTTGATAATGATCTGTTTCCTCATACTTGATTTCTTTGATGCCTTCACTGCTGAATTCATAAATTCTTGCATTTGGGTAAGCCATGATGATCGGCGAGTGTGTCGCAATAATAAACTGTGAATCTTGCCGTACCAACTGGTGGATCAACGATAATGAAGTCAATTGTCTAGCCGGAGAAAGCGCAGCTTCCGGCTCATCCAGAAGATATAAACCGTTGCCAGTTAGTTTGTGCATGAGGGTTGCTAGAAATGCTTCTCCATGCGATTGCTCGTGGAGCGACTTGCCACCATAACTTTTCAAAACACCAAATTCTTCTGCTTTTGTGGCTACATTATAAAAACTCTCCGCCCGCAAAAAATAGGTGTCCCCTGGTATTTTAAAACTTTTGGACAACTTTATGACTTGATGCAGATCAGAATGTGTATTGTGTACTTCAAAAAGTGCATTTTTGGTTCCGCCTTCAGGATTAAATCCATATGCTATAGCGATTGCCTCGAGTAGGGTGGATTTGCCGGCACCGTTTTCGCCAATAAAAAACGTCACATCTTGGTGAAATCTGATATCTGCACATTGTCGAATAGAAGGAATAAAATATGGATATTCTTTTCGTTCTAGATTGGCTTCGTCCTTAAAAAATACTGACTTAATATATGGACGAGCAGAGATCATTGATTGACTATAAAAGGGTATTCACTGGCAAGTGAAACTCTAAGCTTTTTCATATCAGATATTACTTCATCATATACTGAGATGTTAAAATTCCTATTACTCTTGATCCTGGTTAGCTTCAAAATTAATCTGCTCCTTTCTTCGGTTGTGATTTGTAATGGTATTTTTATTTTTATCAACTTAGCATCCTTGTTTTAAACCAATGAATTATCTAAAATAGCTGTAATATCGCCTGATTCATTGGCATAAAATTGTGACTCCTGATATTTTTCTTCTATTTTTTCCAAAACATCATATTGAAAGTCATACAATCTGATAATTTGAGTCCTTAGTGAATCATTATTTACTACATTCAGTCCTTTGGATTTTAAAGCATCAAAAGGGGCAGTATTTTGAATGCTTACAAAGCTTCTTGTCAGAGAAAGATAGTTCCACATAAAAGAATCAATGTTGACATCTTGGCTTTTGACCATCCTTGAAAAATAATTTACACTATTCAAACCTAAAATGTGCCCATTTTTATTGATATCAGCGTCTTTGATATCTTGATCAAGACTTTGATACATTTCTTTAATGGTCGTTTTTACATAATCTTTCTGTTGTAAGTCTTCAGAATAATTATTGGCCATAAATCCAAGATAAACACCAAATACAACTATAAACAATTCGAATAAATACTTAAGAATTCGATTGCTTACTTCACCAATAGATAGTTTTTTTGAATTAAAACTCTGCATTACCCGGGAATCTAGGGAAAGGAATCACGTCTCTGATATTGGTCATGCCTGTGACAAATAGTACTAACCGCTCGAAACCCAGGCCAAATCCCGCATGAGGAACCGTACCATATCTTCTGGTATCCAAAAACCATGACATTTCTTCAGCGGGTATATGCATTTCTTCCATGCGCTTCAGCAGTTTATCATAGCGCTCCTCACGCTGCGAGCCGCCGATGATCTCACCGATACCAGGGAAAAGTACGTCCATGGCTCTTACTGTTTTGTCATCATCGTCCATTCGCATATAGAACGCCTTGATTTCTTTTGGATAATTGGTCAGGATGACGGGCTTTTTGAAATGTTTTTCTACCAGATATCTTTCGTGTTCTGACTGCAGATCTGCGCCCCATTTTTCGATGGGATATTGAAATTTCCCTTTTTTATTGGATGTAGAATTTTTAAGGATATCGATGGCTTCAGTATAAGTGAGCCTCTCGAAGTCATTTCCTATGCAGAAAGTGAGTTTGTCCCTCAATGTCATTTCTGATCTCTCCACTTGCGGCTTGACTTTTTCTTCTTCTATCAATCGCTGCTCAAGAAAAGCAATATCCTCTGCACATTGCTCAAGAACGTAGCTGATAAGGTATTTCAGCATATCTTCAGCCAGATCCATGTTGTCGTTGAGATCATTGAAGGCTACTTCGGGCTCTATCATCCAGAATTCAGCCAGGTGGCGGGAGGTATTACTGTTTTCAGCACGGAAGGTGGGTCCGAAAGTGTACACATCACAGAGTGCTAAAGCAGCCAACTCTGCTTCCAGTTGCCCTGAGACGGTCAGATTGGTGGCTTTGCCAAAAAAATCTTTTTTGTGGTTAATGCTACCGTCGTCATTGCGCGGTATATTATTCAGATCGAGTGTAGTGACCTGAAACATCTCTCCGGCTCCTTCTGCATCACTACCAGTGACTATCGGGCTATGGAGATACACAAAATTTCTATCATTAAAAAACTTATGAATACCAAAAGCGAGTGCATGCCTCACTCTGAATATAGCACTAAAGGTATTGGTACGAAAACGCAAGTGTGCTATCTCACGCAGAAATTCCAGGCTGTGTTTTTTCGGTTGCAAAGGATAGACTTCGGGATCACAGTCGCCCAAAATTTCAATTTTCTCAGCAACAAGTTCCACTGTCTGCCCTTTACCCTGAGAAGCGATGAGTTTTCCTTCTACGTGCAAAGCAGCGCCGGTAGTGATTCTTTTGAGAAGATTGGCATCCCAATTTTCAAAATCCACTACCACCTGAAGGTTGGCAAGACAAGATCCGTCATTCAGTGCAATAAACTGATTGTTTCTGAAGGTGCGCACCCATCCCATGACAGTATGTTGCTGATGAGTAGCTGCTGTAAAAATATCTTTTATTCGTGTCCTTTTTGCCATTGCATTATGATCCATTTGAAATCAAACCGCAAAAGTATAAAAATTCACATAAAATATCATTTTAAATCGGGCTACAATTCCTTAATGTTTCCAAATAAAAAGTAAGGTTTTACATAACAAGAATAGCTAATATTTTATACACATCAAATCAACCGACTGATTTTACATCGTGATAAATCAATATCTTCTTCTTCTATTCCTACAAGTCCAGGAGTTTTGCCCACTTCTATGCTGCCGAGTCTATCTTCATAACCCAATGCTTCGGCTCCGTTGATGGTTGCCCAGGTAAGCAATGTCTCCAGCGGAATATAAGACTGATATTTTCTCATGGTCTTTATCTCTTCCCACACAGACAGTTGCCAGTTGGAAGTAAGGCTATCAGTACCTATGGTTACTTTAGCATTTGTATCTAAAAATACACGATAATCCGGTAGCCTGTTTTCAATATAAAGATTGGCGTTAGGACAGGTAGCCCAAAATATGTTTTTATTCCACTCCATAGCAGCTTTGACGTCTTCCCGGTTTGTAGTGGTGTTATGTACAAGAATAGTTTTAAATGTAGGCTTCAGATGATCTATGATATAATGTATGGCATTTTTCCCTAAGGGCTCAAAATGGTCTAAGGTCATACCAAATCCTTTGTAAAAATCCATAAACCCTCCCGTACCGAATAGAAAAAGCTCATTTTCTTCTGGTGTTTCCTGATTATGGATACTTACCGTAGCTCCGGTGGGATTCATTTCGTTGACAAAATGGAATAGTCCCGGGGTAACGGTATAAGGAGCGTGCGGCACAAAGCTTTTTTTATTATTTCCGCTGCCACTTTGGCCATTCATCACCGCACTGTATTGAGCAATGGTACTATTTGTCATCGAGGGTTGTAGAAAATCAAACATTTCTACAAATGTATAATAGTCCATTTTACTGGAAGATTTTATGGCAGCTGTATCTGTTTTATTGGAGATATCACCTACCGCCACGATGCCATTTTGGTACATCTCTTCATCTCCGTCTTTGATAGCCTGACTGATGATGTCGGGATCTATATCTCTAAAGGAGACGACACTATTTAAAAATGAAAGCAGGCCGGTGCCTGTATCGACCTTTCCCTTCATATGTGACAGCTCCAGATGACAGTGGGTATTGATAAATCCGGGCACAATCATACCTTTGATTTTTTTTACAGAAGCCGGATCATGCTCTGAAACAGTACCAAAGCTTAGTATCTTTCCCCTTTCATCTGTGACGATCACTTTACCTGATGATAGTTTACGGTCTGCAGTAAAAATAAGATCTGCTGTATATTTGTGAAACATACTCTTTAAATTTTCAGGCAATATTAGGTAAAAATATATTTATCCCACCAAGATTAAACCTTACTTCTGAATATCTTCAGCATCACATTCCTTAAGGATGATAATTATCTTACCTTAGCGAAAAATAAACCCAAATATGAAAAAGTATTCTTCATTCACCATATGGTATATTTTTATTGTTTTGGCCAATCTGATATTTCTCTCATGGATGACTGAATACCGAATGGTGAGTAAACCATTGATCATGGGTAGCCTCTTAGGATTTTATATAGGTGTTGCCAAAAAACAATCTCCCTTGTTTATTCTGGCTTTGATTTTTGCTATGCTGGGTGATATTTTTCTGATGTTCAAGACAGAAGAATTCTTTTTGATTGGTTTGGGTTGTTTTCTGGTAATGCAAATCTTATATACTGTCACTTTTCTTAGGGACAAAAGTTCAGATATGCAGAAGAATATATTAAAATCTGTTCCCGTCATAGTAGTGTCAGTGGCAGTCATTGGACTTTTATGGCAAGGATTAGGTTCAATGCAGATTCCTGTGGCTATTTATACGGCAGCCATTTCTTTTATGGTCATATCAGCCATTATTCGCAACTCATCAGTCAGATGGTATATGCCGGTAGTGGCGGGTGTTATTTTATTTATGGCGTCTGATGCCGGTATTGCTTTAGATAAATTTGGAACTCAGTTCATTGGGGCTGAATATTTTATCATATCTACATACATGATAGCTCAGTATTTAATAGTTCGTGGAGTGATTGAGCAGGACGAGGTATAAGTTTTACCTTGCTTTTTTGCCAATCAACACCATCTTTTCTCCAGCAGCCGAGAGCAATTTTTCTGTTTTAGCAAAACAAAAACGTATAAGTTTAACATCTTCTTTGCTAGAATAAAATACGGAAAGTGGTATGGTGGCTATTCCAAACTTGATTGTCATTTCTTTAGTAAAGCTTACATCATCCAGCTCGCTTACATTTGTATAATCCGCCAACTGAAAGAAAGTTCCTTCACTTTTTAAGGGTTTAAATTCAGTTTTGAGCAAGATAGACTTAAAAAAGTCTCTTTTTTGTTGATAAAAATTAGGCAAATATTCATAGTGGGATTTTTCTGTCAGGTATTCTGCCAGTGCATATTGAATAAAACTGTTGACACAAAATACATTCCATTGATGAACCTTTCTGAATTCTTTCGTCAGATATTCGGGTCCTGCGATATATCCAATTTTCCACCCTGTGGCATGAAAAGTTTTACCAAATGAAAAGACGGCAAAACTTCTGGCGTACAATTCGGGAAATCGCATGACACTTTGATGTTGAGCACCATCGTAGATCAGATGTTCATATACCTCATCGCTAAGGATGATGATATCAGTATCCCGCACTACTGCTGCCAGCTTTAGCAAATCTTCTTCCTTAAGTGTAGTACCCGTAGGATTATGGGGGGAATTGATTATTATCATCCTCGTCTTTTCATTGATCATAGCTTTGACCATTGACCAGTTGATATGAAAATCCGGTGGTAACATCGTAAATACGACAGCTTTTCCGCCCGCAATCTCTATCGATGGCCTGTAAGAATCATACGCAGGCTCAAAAATAATGACTTCATCACCTGCGTGAACAAATGCAGTGATGGCTGTAAAAATGGCTTGAGTAGCTCCGGCTGTGATAGTTATTTCATTATCAGGACTTACTTTGCAGCTATAGGCCTGCAGTAATTTATCTGAAAGCGCTTCCCGCAATGTCAGTGCACCGGCCATAGGGGCATATTGGTTTTTATGATCGGAGAGATGTTTTTTTACTAACTCAAGCAATTCGCCAGGTGGGTCAAAGTCAGGAAATCCCTGTCCAAGGTTTATGGCATTATATTGAGTAGCTAATGCCGACATCTCTGTAAAGATAGTGACTTGAGCCGAAGACAGTTTTGAAACATGATTATTCATTATAAAATCATTTGTTTTTGTACGAATTAAACCGCAGTAAATACTTATATCTATAATAAAGTCTATTCTATATTTGTTTTGTTTACGATAAACTTTACTTTTGTGCGCTTAATGGCTTTTGTAAGATAAATTGTTTGGTACAGTGCCTTTATAAAGCCTACACTAATTTAATAATTATTAACGACAATCAACAAATTTATGGGACAAAATTTAATTTATTTAATTCCTGTTTTAGGTATATTTTCCTTACTATTTACGTATTGGAAGAGTAGTTGGGTAGTAAAGCAGGAAGTTGGTACAGAAAAAATGGCAGCTATTGCCAAAAGTATTTCTGATGGAGCTATGGCTTTTTTGAAAGCTGAATATAAAGTTCTTTCTATATTTGTAATAGCAGTTGGAGGACTCATGGGCTTAAGTGGTTTGGCTGAAGGATCGTCACCTCTTGTAGGAGTTTCCTTTGTTTTTGGCTCGGTATGTTCTGCACTGGCAGGATTTATAGGTATGAGAGTAGCAACAAAAGCCAATGTCCGTACCACCAATGCGGCCCGAACAAGCTTGGGCAAAGCACTTGAAGTTGCATTTGCTGGGGGATCTGTCATGGGAATGGGAGTAGTTGGACTAGGTTTACTTGGTTTGGGTGTGCTATTTATATTTTATACCAATATGGGTTGGGAAATAAATAAGGTGATCACCGTACTGACAGGGTTTTCTTTTGGTGCGTCTTCTATAGCACTTTTTGCAAGAGTCGGTGGTGGTATTTATACTAAGGCGGCAGACGTTGGTGCGGACTTAGTGGGTAAGGTTGAAGCAGGTATCCCAGAGGATCACCCTCTCAATCCAGCCACTATAGCTGATAATGTAGGAGATAATGTGGGTGATGTTGCAGGAATGGGCGCCGACTTATTTGAGTCTTATGTAGGGGCTATCGTAGGTACTATGGTGCTTGGAGCTGTATTTGTAGGAATGGGTGGATTTGAAAGCACTAATGACTTTGGTGGTCTTAACGCCATTTTACTTCCTTTGGTGCTTTCCGGAGTAGGAATTCTTACTTCTATCTTTGGAACATTTTTTGTAAAGGTTGGCGAAAGTGGTGATCCTCAAAAAGCACTTAACAGAGGAGAATTTATTGCTGCTGCACTTATGCTTATTGCTACCTATTTTATTGTTGATTGGATGCTTCCAGCAACATGGACAGATGCAAAAGGCCTCACATTTACTTCACTGGGTGTTTTCTGGGCCGTAATCATTGGACTTGTTTCCGGATTGGCTATCGGAATTATCACTGAATTTTATACAGGTACTGGCACCAAGCCAGTGCGATCCATAGTAAATCAATCATTGACCGGACCAGCAACAAACATCATTGCCGGCCTTGGAGTCGGTATGCAATCTACTGCACTTCCCGTTCTTGTGCTCGCCGCAGGAATTATAGGCGCACACCATTTTGCAGGACTGTATGGTATCGCTATCGCTGCGGTTGGTATGCTTTCCAATTTAGGCATCCAATTGGCTGTTGACGCATATGGACCTATAGCTGACAATGCGGGAGGAATTGCTGAAATGGCTGACCTTCCTAAAGATGTAAGACAAAAAACCGATAAACTAGATGCAGTAGGAAATACAACCGCAGCGATTGGTAAAGGATTTGCCATCGGCTCTGCAGCTTTGACAGCACTTGCATTATTTGCAGCCTATATGACCACCACTGGACTAACATCTATCGACGTGGCTAATCCAAAAGTTATGGCAGGGCTTCTCATCGGTTCAATGTTGCCTTTCCTTTTTTCGGCCCTTGCCATGAATGCAGTCGGTCGAGCAGCTATGGATATGATACAGGAAGTTAGAAGACAATTTGCTGATATTCCTGAACTTAAAGCGGCTTTAGCTGTGATGAAAAAAAATGATGGCATAGATCAGAAAAACTGGTCACCTGTAGATAAAGCAACCTTTGATGCTGCTGACGGAAAAGCTGAGTACGGTAAATGTGTGGAAATATCTACCAAAGCATCTATCAGAGAAATGGTTTTACCAGGAGTTTTGGCCGTAGTTTCTCCCGTACTCATTGGCTTCGGTGGCGGTGCTGAGATGTTGGGAGGTCTACTGGCAGGCGTAACATCTTGCGGTGTTTTGATGGCGATCTTCCAGTCAAATGCAGGTGGAGCGTGGGATAATGCTAAAAAAATGTTTGAAGAAGGTGTAGAAATACAAGGTAAAATGTACTACAAAGGATCTGATCCGCACAAAGCAACTGTAGTTGGTGATACTGTAGGTGATCCGTTTAAAGATACTTCCGGACCATCGTTGAATATATTACTTAAACTTATTTCTATTGTTGCATTGGTGCTTGCACCTATGCTTTCATAAGCTGATAATTTTTTTAATACAATACAAAAAAGCCTTTTCCAGATGACTGGAAAAGGCTTTTTTGTTGAATCTTTTGTGCATCAAGTCATTATTTAATATTGTTTTGTTTTATTTGCTCCTCCATATAAGAAGTTTTATTTTCAAAGAATTATATTATGTCTCAAATTTTATTACTTTTGAAAGTGATTTAGTAGTTTTAATTATTGAAACAAAAAACGTTTTTTTTGTTATACCTTAAGTACATGGTATTGTAAAATTTTATGATTTTAAAGGGCACTTCAGCTGCGGCGTATCACTTAATATATCCAACTTTTGCACACTGATTGCTTTTTATTATAAACTATGGTATGAAACATTGTTTTTTGATTTTTTTTATATTTTTATACATACTTCCGGGTATGTCTCAAAAATCTTTTCAACCCAAACAAGTGGATTTTGAATGGAAAGGAATTGTCTACAGAAACGAAACTACCGCAAATCTTACTTTCCATACTAACGGATTCAGCCTCGCTTACAACAAAGGAAAGATAAAATCATATTATAAGACCAATTATTATCATTTTGAGTTGGGGTATATCTATGACCCACGGGAACAAAAACAAAATAAAAATATTCCATTATCCTTCAGTAAGATTTCACAGTCTTTTAAATTCGGCAAACAAAACAGCTTGTTTGTGCTACGAGCTGGAAAAGGTACTAAAAAATTACTAACCGATAAAGCAAAACGAAAAGGTGTAGCCATAGGATATAATTATGAGGCCGGACCATCTATCGCAATATTAAAACCATATTTTCTTGAACTAATTTATAATTTTGAAAAGGATGGAAGATTTTTTAATGAACTAAGAGATGAAAAATATTCGGAAGCAAATGCAGTAAAATTTCTGGATTACAACTCTATATTTGGTGGGGGTTCAGGAAGTAAAGGGTGGTCTCAGGTGAGTATTATACCCGGTGTACAGGGAAAGCTGGCCTTGTTTTTTTCATTAGGCGCTTTTGATGAATATGCTAAATCGCTTGAAATCGGGGTGATGGGAGATTTTTTTATACGCAAAATTCCCATCATGGTCGAATCAGAGACGATCAGTTCCAAACCCTATTTTGTGAATTTTTATGTCACTTTGGAATTTGGAAAAAGAACAAATTAATACAATCTCAATAATATAATATAATACGTGATAGAATTGCCACTAATATCAAAGCCCCCTATGTCAGAACATAAAATGAAAAAACCTGATTGGCTTAGGGTAAAATTACCGATAGGTGAAGATTATCGTAAAGTAAGAAATCTGGTGGATGAATATAAGCTGCATACTATATGTCAGAGTGGCAATTGTCCCAATATGGGAGAATGTTGGGGTGCGGGAACAGCTACTTTTATGATTTTGGGTAATGTTTGTACCAGAAGTTGTTCTTTCTGCGCTGTAAAAACCGGCAGACCTACGGAATATGATGACGACGAACCGAGAAGAGTGGCTGAAGCTATCTTTTTGATGCAGGTAAAACACGCTGTCATCACATCAGTCAATAGAGATGAGCTTAAAGATCGAGGAGCCGAAATTTGGCACCAGACAGTAAAAAAAGTAAAAGAAATATCTCCTCAAACGACTATAGAAACGCTCATCCCCGATGTAAAATCCAGTTGGGATGCGCTAGAACGTATGATAAGTGCAGGTCAGGAAGTAGTGTCACATAATATGGAAACAGTAGAGAGTCTATACCGAAAAGTAAGACCTCAGGCCAGATACGAACGATCACTCGAACAAATACAACGAACAAAGGAATTCGGCAAAAGAACCAAATCGGGGATTATGGTGGGCCTGGGCGAAAACAAGGATCAGGTGTTCAAGATTATGGATGATCTGGTAACTCATGGTTGTGATGTTTTTACTATCGGACAGTACCTGCAGCCCACCAAAATGCATATAGAAGTAGCCGAATTTATACATCCAGATACTTTTGCGATGTACAAGGAAGAAGGGCTGAACAGAGGCTTTTTATATGTAGAAAGTAGCCCATTGGTGCGCAGCAGCTACCATGCAGAGAGACATTTATAGGCATACTATTGTCGTTTAGTGAAAATATTTTTCTTATTTAATTGTGAAGTTAAAATGAGAATCGTACATTTGCACCGCATTTGAAAAAAACGAAAAATCAACTGACGCTTAAACTCAAATGCCTCCTTAGCTCAGCCGGTTAGAGCGCCGGACTGTTAATCCGTAGGTCCTAGGTTCAAGTCCTAGAGGGGGCGCAACAGTAAATAACCCTTAATCTTAATTGATTAGGGGTTTTGTGTTTTATGACTGTATATCAATTAGTTATGGCCAGATCGAATATTTGTTATT
>JAYTNJ010000149.1:0-15638 GCA_043748345.1 Saprospiraceae bacterium | reverse complement strand
TATTCATATATTTACATTTTTTATTTAATTATCAATACTTTATATATTAATAATTTAATACATACATTTAGTTAATACTTGCCGCTCAGTTTACACATTTTTTAAAAAATTTACTTGATTAGTGCAGTTTGGGCCATCCCAAAACCTTTCTATTTATAAGTGAAAGACTTATTGTGCCATATTTAGCTATATGACCTATAATTGATAAATATGAATTATTAACTGAAAATGTTTATACCTTATTATAAAATGATATAATAATTAAAATTCCCACATCCATGCGTCTCCAATTTCGTGGTCCTGTACAACTCCCTTTTTGATGAAACCCAGACCTTCAAGGATTTTGGTTGACGCATTTAACTCGGGGGCAGTCTTAGCAAATACTTTATACTTCACATCCTGTTGTTTTACAATATCCATTAGAAGTAATCCTGCCTTTTTGGCTACGCCGGTACCTTGATAATCTTCAAATGTATTATAAGCAATCTCTACTTTCCCTTCTGCAGGGGCCCCTGTGAAACCACATACACCTTTGACTATGCCTTCATTAAAAATAAAATACCCCACCCAAGGCAAATGAAATCCATTTTTTTGGTAATAATCCGTATAAACTGAATACATCTCTTCGCATTTTTCAATTAAAAATGCCGGATCCTTTACTCTGTTTCCAGGGTCAATAGGGATAAGTTTCATTTTTTTCTACTCTTTTTTCAGTATAATCACATCCAGCGCTTTACTTTTTATCAACCTATTCAGTTCTGTCAACATACCTCCTTTGATGTCATACCATTTTTTCAATTCAGTGTCAATCAAGCCCATAAGTTCATCCCGCACCAGATACATGGACTCTGTGGGAGGAAAATCATGTACCCCCATATTCATCATTGAGTTGAGGTGTGCCAGTTTATTGGTAAGCCTAATGGGAAAATTTAATGGATCCTGCCCGCTTTTATTTTTGGTTTGGTAAAGATTTGTTTCGACATCCGAAGAGATAGAATCCATTTTAGTGGCAAAATCTTTTATTTCCTTGTCAGAAATTTTATCTGTATATGTCTTGATCTGTGCTTTCATTGACCGGATATCTATGATTGCCTGGTGCGCTTCGGACACTTTATCATTTACTGATTTTAAAAAATCAAACTGTTTTGCAATATCAGCCGCACTTCCTTCTGCATTGGGCCGAGGTATGATTTTAAAATTTTGCTCCTGCGATTTCCCGTTTACATTGAGTGCTACCCGATATTCTCCTGTTTTTGCCACTGCCCCATTGAGTGATCCCCACCAAAGTATCATGCCATCAAACCGTTTAGCAGCGGCATAGTCCATCCTCCAGGTAAATAAATTGCCGCCTTTTTTAACCTTAAGTTTATCTATGACTTCTTTTGCCTGATTTGAATATGTTCGTATAGTATCGCCTGTAGCCGTCAGATATGTTAAGGAAACAGTATCTTTCTTATCATCCAGTGCAGGTAAATAAAAATTTGTCATAACACCACCCGGATGATTTGTACCTTCCGTTTTACTGTCTTTACGCTGAAATCCACCGATTCTGTAACTATCCATTGGTTTAAAAAGAAATGGATCTGTTGATGCTTTTTTAGCCATCGCCTGATGCAAAAAAGTCAGATCATCGATCATCCACAAACTCCTGCCTTGGGTAGCAGCAATCAGGTTATTATCTTTTAAAGCCAGATCTGTGACGGGAACGATAGGCAGATTCATCTGAAATGATTGCCATGACTCACCGTCATCATATGATACAAACATCCCTCTCTCAGTACCTGCGTACAGCAATCCTTTAATGCTTTCATCCTCTCTGACTACTCTGGTGAAATACTCATCGGGAATTCCGTTTACTATTTTCTTCCATGTTTTACCATAATCATTGGTTTTAAAAAGGTAAGGCAGATAATCTCCTGACTTGTACATAGTTCCTGCTACATAACATACAGCAGGATCGTGCCTACTGGGCTCTACACTATTAAACATGAGATATTTGGGCATGGTAGGCGATGTTACTTCGTTCCATGTTTTTCCGCCATCCTGCGTTACATGTATACGTCCGTCATCACTACCTGCCCATATAAGTCCTTCCCTGACCGGTGACTCATTGACTGCAAAAATAGTTGCATAATATTCTACACTGGTGTTGTCTTTTGTGATGGGACCGCCTGAAGAGACCAGCTTCTCTTTTTCATTTCTTGTCAGATCGGGACTTACAAGTTTCCAGGTTTGACCTTCATTTTCTGTTACATGCAGATGATTTGATGCTGCATACATCCTTTTAGGGTTATGTTTGGAGAAAAATATAGGAAAATTCCATTGAAATCTGTATTTCATACCTTCGGCCCCGTGTCCCATAGGGTTATCCGGCCAGACATTGATACCACGGACAGAATTTGTTTTATGATTAACTCTGGTCAGAAAACCGTCGTAACTACCTCCATAGACGATATCACTGTTCAGCGGATCAACGGCTATATGAGCAGATTCACCTCCGGCAGTCTCTTCCCAATCATCTTCTGAAATGGAGGCGCCTGAAGTTCTGTGTGGAATACGTAGGGTGCTGTTGTCCTGCTGAGCCACATAAATTCTGTAGGGAAAATGATTATCAGTAACAACTCTATAGTATTGTGCGGTAGGTTGATTGTGGTAGGTACTCCAAGTCTCACCGCCGTCATATGTCACCTGTGCGCCACCATCATCACCTATTATCATTCTTTGAGGGTTTTCAGGTGCTACCCATAGATCATGGTGGTCTCCATGAGGCGCATCAAAATTTTTAAAAGATTTGCCGCCATCTGTAGATTTATGATAATCCACATTCAAGACATACAAGGTGTTATCGTCTTTTGTATCAGTATATATGCGGGTATAGTACCATGCTCTCTGGCGAAGTGATCTGTCGTCATTTTGTTTTTTCCAGGTTTTACCGCCATCATCAGATCTATAAACACCTCCGTTCTCATTTTCTATGATTGCATATACTATCTGATTGTTATTGTGCGCCACAGCCACACCAGCAATACCCCAAGTTCCTTTTGGCAATCCTTCGGCAGATGTGATATTAGTCCAGGTCTCCCCGCTATCCGTACTTTTCCATAATGCAGACCCGTCACCACCACTCGAGAGGCTGTACGGTGTCCTTCTCACTTTCCAGGTAGTGGCATACATGATACGATGATTTGATGGGTCTATACAAAGGTCAACTACGCCGGCTGCGGCATTTGCATAAAGTGTCTTCTTCCAGGTTTTGCCTCCATCCGTGCTCTTAAATATACCTCGCTCTTCACTATCCTTATACAAATCTCCCATCACGGCTGCATACACAATATCATGGTTTGTAGGATGTACCCGAACTCGGGCGATATGTCTGGAATTTTTCAAACCACAGGATATCCAGGTTTTACCGGCATCTTCTGTTTTCCACAATCCTGACCCGGAAGACACGTTGCCTCTTACTGTTTTTTCTCCACCCCCTACATAAATTACATTGGGGTCTGAAGGGGATACTGTAATGCTTCCTATGGAACCGCCAAAGTATCCGTCAGATATATTTTCCCAGGTTCTTCCACCATCGGTGGTTTTCCAAACACCTCCTCCGGTAGCCCCGAAGTAAAATAGATTAGGTTTACCGGACACTCCTGTCACAGCACATGATCTGCCACCTCTGAATGGACCAAGATGTCGCCATTCAAGTGAACTTAATAATGCTGAATCAGGAACATTTGTATTTTTAGTAATAATACTTTCGGAACCTGCTGTAGATTTTTTTGCCCCGGATGATTTCTTTTGTGCAAAAGATGAAAGGTTAACAATCAGCAAAAATAGAAGAGATAAAAGTATTTTAATTTTTGAAATAGACATGTTGTGGATCATTTGGATTAAAAATGTTTTGGTTACTAAATTTTGGATAAAGTTATCATTAAAGTTCCATTTGGCATAACCCTGTAATAATAACTAAAAATTATTATTACATTAAATAAAATATTCATACGTTTGTGTAACTATTTCAGCCATTCACACATTTTATTTACCTATGCATGATAGTCATATTTTTATTGGCCTTACCTTTTCAAAGGTGGGAATCAGCAATCTGATCTCCCAATTTGTGCGTCAGTGGCCTGAAAAAAAATTTAATACGGATGGGTATGAACTTGAACTCAAAAACTTTGAGAAAGATATACCTAAAATCACAGCTTGTGACAAAACTGTATATTCCGAAGTTCCGGTCACTTTTTCATTCATAAAACGAGCCGGGTTATTCAGCATCGAAGGCGAAGGCAAAATTTCTATAAAAGTCAAATTTGATTTTGACGTCCTTCATGATTTTTCGTTACAGGTAGTAAGTCATCTTGTGGGATATGAATGGCTGGAAGAGCCTGTGCTGAAAGTTGGTAAACTTGATATTCCGATTGAAAATTTAAGTAATTGTATCATTAATTACTTTAAAGAAGGTATGCTCCAAAAACTGGATAAATTTATTCTGGAAAAAATAGACATACCTGCCATCCTTCAGAAGCAAATAAAGGCTTTCGGTCAAAATTATCCCATCTCCAGACAACCAGATCTATACTTTAATTTCAGCATTGCGTCAGTTCTTGCAGGAAAACTGGCAGAAGATGAGAAGGACATCAAAATAGATTTATGGCTGGATATGAGCTCAAATATTTCTGATGAAATGGTTAGATTTGAGGTGGAGACAAAACCTGTCTTTTATTGGGCAGTAGAAAAGCCTGATATACATTTTCAACGTACCGATATTCAATTTTCATACTATGGGCTCGCCAGAATCATCATGAATGCTTTAAATGGTAATGATATCGGCGGCAAAACATTTGATATTGAAAGTATTCATATAAGAAAAACATCTTTTCTGGAAATCAAAGCTGATATTAAGGAACCAGTACAAGGTATTGTCACTATAACTGCCCAACCCTATCTGAACAGGCAAGATCAAAAGATATATGCCGGTACCATAAAAGTAGATATAGATGCCAAAAATTTTATCTATAAACTCTCCTCACCAATCATTGAAAAAATAATATTAAAAAAACTTGAAAGTTTTTTCCCACTTGATGCAGCACCCTTTTTTGCGGGATATATAAAAAAAATACCATCATTCAATTTTCTGAACAATCAGATCTCACTTACTCCCAATGTAGACAAAGTTCGAATAGATCATCTGATATTCGGGGAGCAACAGCTGAACTCCAGCCTGATAATCGAAAAAGCTGAGTTGGGCATTGTATTGGAGCGTAACTAGACAATAGGAGCTATTCAGTATAATGGATCTTTAAAAAGCCGAATTCTTACGCTTATTTTATACATAGTACGAATAACACCCATTAAAGCATAGCTTTGAATTAAAAGTGTTGATGAATATTCGCAAAATAATTTGGGTTAATAGAAAGGCAAAAAATCGGAAATGCCATTTTCTATAAACCTTACGTTTATTTGACAATTTTTTAATATTTTTTGGTCATTGTTATCGAATTTTATATTTATTATTGCCCATTATTTTATAATCAAAACATTCAACAATAAATATTCAATCATGAGTTACTTTAAACCGGAAGATTTAAAAAAATTTGGAAACATAGTGGATCTTCAACCTGAAATGGGCAAGAAATTTTTTGAATGGTATTCGGAAGTTTTTAAAGAAGGAGCCCTTACTGTTCGTGAAAAAAATCTCATTGCTCTTGCTGTAGCGCATACTGTACAATGCCCTTATTGTATGGATGCCTATACCCAAGCTTGCCTGTCAGAAGGAGCCGATGAAGAACAAATGATGGAAGCAGTACACGTGGCAGCTGCCATAAAAGGGGGAGCTACATTAGTCAATGCTGTACCCATGATGAATACTATAAAAGCAAAACTTATGTAGTTTTCCACTGTTTGATATATTTCTAATTTTGAAAACAAATCATATCTATATACTTTTATGGGTGTAAAACAACGATCCAGATCACTCAGTGCCACAGACAATAGGCTCGCAGATACATTTTTTCAATTGCAGGTACTCAACGGTGATCAAATCATGAATGACCATTTCGAGCCATTTGCGGCCAAAGCAGGATCTGCCTTACAGCCAGTAGCTCCGGAAGTCTTTCAAGTGAATATAGGGAAATTATGCAATCAGACCTGTGCCCATTGTCATGTAGATGCTGGTCCTGATAAAAAAGTAGAAAACATGGATAGGGCGACCCTGGAAAGATGCCTTGAGATACTCTCTAGTCATAACATTCCCACAGTGGATATAACGGGAGGCGCACCTGAGATGAATCCTCACTTCCGCTGGTTTGTAGAAGAATGCCGAAAACTTGGCAAAAAGGTCATGAACAGATGCAATCTCACCATTATTATGGCTAACCCAAAGTACCATGATCTTCCTGATTTTTTTGCTGAAAATAAGGTTCATGTGATTTCGTCATTGCCCTATTTTACTAAAACAAGGACAGACAGCCAGCGTGGTGACGGAGTTTTTGAAGATAGTATTGAAGCGTTGAAGCGTCTGAATGCTGTCGGATATGGGGTAGAAGGAAGCGGACTGATCTTAGACCTGGTGTATAATCCTTCTGGTGCATTTCTGCCAGGACATCAATCATCCCTCGAGCATGAGTTCAAACTGCAATTATTCAGAAGATACAGTATCACTTTCAATAGTCTTTTTGTGATCACCAATCTGCCCATCAGCCGATTTCTGGATTATCTGATAGAATCGGGCAATTATTCTGAATATATGACATCTCTGGTTGAAGCTTTCAACCCGGCCACCATATCAGGCCTCATGTGCAGATTTACTTTGTCGGTGAGTTGGGACGGATATATATATGATTGCGATTTCAATCAGATGCTGGATCTAAAAGTCGCCGGACCATCCAGGCATATCAATGATTTTGATTTGGATGCACTGATGCAAAGAAATATAGTGCTCAATCAGCATTGTTATGGTTGTACTGCAGGGGCAGGAAGTAGTTGTGGAGGTGAGATAGCCTGATTAATGCAAATTAGGCAGTAGAGGTATTGATTGATTTTAAATCCTTTTTTACCTGTCGGTCGGATGGCTCTAAGACATCCCACCGATAATTTCTCCACTCAAAACTTCAAAAATAGTTTGATCCGCTGGGATCGATTCGTCGTTTGCAAAATTCATGACTTCAGAGAAGTCAAACTATCTTTGAAAAGGTAAAAAAAGTCCTTACGACTACAGAGTAGTCGCACAATCAATGGATGTCATACATATTTGTAATTAAAAAACTCATGTTTCAGACTTTTTAGAATTAAATTTATTTATGTGGAAATGAATCAATCCGTCCATCGTGCGACCCTGCCTGGGTCGGAAATTAGTTCCTACTCAAAATTTCAAAAATAGATTGATCCCACTGGGGTCGATTCGTCGTTTGCAAAATTCATGACTTCAGAGAAGTCAAACTATCTTTGAAAAGATAAAATGCTCTCCCTACTACAGAGTAGTCGCACAATACCTTAGATATTATAAAAATCAGGCTTTTACACGACCCACAAAATACATCTCAACTTCACCCACGTTTTTGGCATAAATCTTACCGCGGTGGGTGCATTCAAAAGAGTCTTTGACAAGTTCATACACTGCTTCAGATACATTAACTTTACCGGATTCCCCGGCTGATTCCATACGGCTGGCAATATTTACAGTACTGCCCCAGATATCATAGGCATATTTTTTCTTACCTACAACACCCGCTACCAGAGGTCCAATATGAACACCTATCCTCAAAAACCAGGGCTCCAATCCATCAGCTTCCCTTTTAACATTATCCTGATGTATCCAATCATGCATTTCATGTGCGGCTCTGATCATCCTGAATATATGGTCGTCACTTTCTACTGGGATGCCACCGGCACACATATATGCATCACCTATCGTTTTTATTTTCTCGAGATGGTACTTGCCCATGATATCATCAAAAGCCCCTATACACCTGTTCAGATGCTCCACCAGTTCCTGTGCAGTCGTTTTTTCAGAATGTTTGGTGAAGTCCACAAAGTCACTAAAAAGTACGGTAACATGATCATAATGTCTTGGATCGGCCTTTCCGGTGATCTGTAATTCTTTTGCTATTTCTGCAGGGAGTGTATTGAGCAGCAGGCTCTCAATTTCATCCTTTTGCTGATCGAGTAATTTATTGGTTCGTACCTTTCTTAAATAGTTGCGGTACAGGTTTATTGTAATAAATAAGATCAAAACAGCACCAACAAGGAAAGCATTTTTGGCTAGTCGTTGACGTTTTAAGGCCGCTTCCTGCAGTTCTTTGTCTTTGGTCAATAGGTTGATCTCCCCTTGTTTTTTTGTTATTTCGAAATCAAACTGGAGGCTACCCAGTTTTTTGTCAGTCTCAATATCGTAGAGGGTATCCTTGATACTCGAAAACTTTGACTGATATAAGTAGGCGTTTCTGTAGTCTTTGGTGTTGCTGTATGTGGTGGCAAGCTCCTGATAAATATCTTTCAATTCTTTATTGAACTTAAACTCGGTAGCAAGCTGCTCCGCTTTTATCAGGTAGTTCAAACCTCGGTTCTTGTCTCCATAATCGATATACGAATTTCCCAAACCTAACAAAGACTGAACAATATCCTGGTTTACTTTAAGTTTTTCAGCCAGCGCCAGAGCCCTTTTATGATAGCTTATTGCAAGACTATGCTGACTTTTTTTACGGTAAAATTTGCCAATGTTATTATATAAAAATGAACTGTTGAATGCTTTTTCTGATTTTTTGAAATAGAATAATGCCAGGGAATCATTATTTTTTTCACTGTAAATCTCTCCTAAGTTCACAGCAGTGGTACCGATGGCTTCTTTATCATCCAGCTCTTCACTCAGCGGTAATGCTTTAAGTAAGTAAAACAATGCTTTATCATGTGTCGCAACTTTATTAAAATATACTCCGCCAATATTATTCAATGCGGTCACTATGCGCAGTTTTTCACCTGTCTTTTCTGCCAGGGTAAGGGATTGGAGGTAATATTCCAGAGCTTTGGCGTCATCACCCTGATTGTAATAAATGGCTCCGATATTATTCAAAATATTGGACTCCCCTATTTCATCCCCCATAGATTTATATGTGGCCAAGGATTTTTTCCAGTATTCCAGGGTTTCAATATCCTTACCCTGATAATAATAAACGATACCGATGTTTTTAAATGCCAATGCAATACCTTCAGGATACTGTATGGCTTCTGACAGTTCCCTTGCCTGCTCCGCGTATGATATAGCCTTCTCCGGGGCCTCGCTAAAATTGTCTTTACTCAACTGAAGTAGTCGGTTCACTTCTGTAGAATCAGCTGCTGATACCTTTTTATCTACTTTTTGGGCTAAAGCAGTAAAAGATAATAGCAAAAGAATTAACGAAATACAATTTTTAGTGCGCATGGGGTTAAAGATATGCCAATTTAACCAAAAGAAAAGAAGCAAAAGCCTCTTTTTTTTTTAAAATATTATCAAATAGTAATATTTCAGCATTTCAGAACAATTGTATTAAATACATGAGATATAGATTTTTTATCCTGATTGGCTTTTTTTTTATTTTCTCTCAGAAATAATTTGGGATTAATAGGTAAAATATGCATTAATCCGACTTATGTGCGACCCTGCCAGGGTCGGAAATGATTTCTATCTTAAACTTCAAATATAGAAAGATCCCTCTGGGATCTTTCGGTCGGATGGCTCCAAGACATCCCACCGATAATTTTCCTAATAAACTTTATAAATGGATACAAAGACATCCATTTACATTTGATTATTTCAAAAAAAAAGAGGCCGAAGCCTCTTTTTTTCTTAATATCCAAAAATCGTCATATTATTAAAACTGAACACTAACCTTATAGTCAATCCATCACATCTTATCTGTTGATGACCAGCTTTTCATACCTGCGGTCTCCCGCTTTATCCACCACTATCATAAATACCCCATTAAAATATTGATCACCGGAAATATCCAGTACCAGCTTATCTGTGCCTGCATCTATTTTTCTGTCAAACAGTTTCCGACCCTGAATATCGAATACACTCAAACGTGCTTCCTGATCCATTCCTTTCAGTAAGATATTTACATCATTTTGAGCAGGGTTTGGATACATAGATACCGTAAAATTACCATCGTCAGTTTTGGGTTTTACAATTCTGTTTTCTACAATCGGCTCGCTAAATGCAGATACACTACCACAAATATTTACTTTAATATCGTCAATTTGACCATAAAACTGGGATCCATTATCTCTAATATCTCTACCAATTGTTGTTGTAATTGTGTTATTTAATTTAACTACTATTAATGTGTTACCGGTTGCTTCTAGTATACCATCTACATATAACTTGACAGTAGTTCCAACTCTTTCGCCTTTAATTTTGTGCCAATTACCATCGTTAACTAATCTAATAGAGAATAAATTTAAAACTGGAGTAGCGTCTTCATAAATTAAGAAATATGCTCTGCCTGCATAATATGGATCTGTTATTTGTTGACCATGCCATCCTCCAATTTTTAATATGTATTCACCGTTTACATTTCCATCTCTTTGTTGAATAATAACCATTGGCCTTTGTTCACCTGGTAAAGTTTTTACCCAAGCACTTACAGAAAAATTACCAGTTCCAGAAACAGAACCTGCAGTTTCAGTTGAAATATAAGAAGGTGAATTAGTGAAATTAAAACTGCTATTACCAGTTGAATTATCAAAACCATTCGAAAAAGTTACACCACCAACATTATTTCCATGTGCATCTCCTTTAGAATCTGCAAAATTGCCATCAGCTTTCCAATGATGCGCTAAACATTGTTCTTCTACGGTTATACTAAATGAACATTGAGCAGAATTTCCAGAAGCATCTGTAACTCTATAAGTAATAGTTGAAGTACCCATTGGGAATACTGAACCACTTGCCAACCCTTCAATTCTTGTTGTTGTAGCTCCTGTACAATTGTCAGTTCCTACTGGTATATCATAAGTTACTGCAATTGGAGTACTTGAGTATACAACTTTATTTGATTGACATGTTATTGTTGGTGCAATATTATCTACAACAGTAACCGTTTGGTTACAAGTTGCTGGATTACCAGCCGCATCTATGGCTGTCCAGGTAACAGTTGTATTTCCTTTAGTATAAGTTGCCGGTGCATTATTAGTTAAGCTTACTCCCAAAGGTTGACCTATAACCCAGTTAGACGTAGCAGCATTTAAAGCAAAATTATTTAATGTCCCTGCATTGTTATTACCAGATGCGTCTATTAATGATGTTACAACTGCATTATTTCCTCCTGCTATTCCTTGATTGAAATGATAATTAGCAACTAAACCACTTTGTGTATTCAACTCTGAATTCATATTGTTTTGAATCTGAGTTTGTGTACGAGCTACATTCCAAATCCGTACTTCATCAATTAAGCCTTTGAAATAACGAATTCCATTTTGCCTTCCTATATGAAATGAGGTTGGTGTAAGAGGCGTTAGTGTAGAAGTATTTCCTCTTTGAATTCCATTTACATAAATACTTGCTACACCTGCAGATCTTACAAGAGCAATATGATACCATTGATTTGTTGCAGGTAGATAATAGCCAGTAGGAAACCATGCAACTGTACCAAATAAAATATACAATTGGCTTCCACCTAATGCTACTGAAATACCATTCCCTGTTGATCCATCATCGTAACCATACGATACTGGAATTTGTTGAAGGGGGGAAAAAGTTTCAGGTTTAATCCACATTTCTAATGTAATATTATTAATTGCAGTCATCGGTAAAGCCCCAGACACAAAATCGTCAACACCATCAAAATGCAATGCATTGCCACTAAGTCCACCACAATTATCTGTAACTGTTGGAGGAATTTAAGTTGTGGTGCCTGTGCAAAGACCAGATGCAGTGCTAACAGTCACATTTGGAGCACAAGTTATTGTTGGTGCAATATTATCTACAACAGTAATTGATGTTGCACAAGTAGCAGAATTATTACTATTGTCCGTAACTGTCAATATTACCGGAACAGAATTTGTAACGATATCTGCTCTAAATGAAACTGCACCTCGATCATCACCAGCACAATTTGCAACAACAAGAACAATTTCATTTGTTCCAACCTCAAATAAACTTGAAGCATTTTTAGTTGTAAAATTATCAAATGATTGAAACCCTGTGCCTCCGTTTACATTGGCACCCACTGAATTTAGAATTATTCTATGGAAAATTTGATCACCATAATTTTCTGATACCTGATTTTCTTCTAATGCCACAGAAGTTCCATTGATAAATATTTGTACTGCATTGTCTACTGAAGCTTGAAGTGTTGCCTTAATTCCATTGATAGTAGATAGGTTAAATTGCTTTCTGTAATATCTTACATCGTTAAGATTATATATGCTTTGTGTACCGGGAATTAGTTGAGTAGCATATACACGGATTGTCGGTGTGATTGTATATGTTGCTACTGATGGAAGACTGGTTACACCCGACCACAATGAAGGTATGCAATTAGTCCATGGCGTTTCAGTATAAATTACACTTTCAGTCCAAGTAGTGTCTGTCACAATGGTCTGATTTGTTCTGTCTGAACAATCAAAGCTGCTCTTTGAAACAGAAAAACTTAATGGTCCGGTACAATTATCACTACTTCCATTATTTAATTGATCTGCTGTAATTGTAGCAGTTCCAATTGCATTTAAACTAACAGTTATCGGTTGGCAAACGGCTGTTGGTACTTGTGTATCCTTTACATCTATCAATTGTGTCCTGGAGGTTTTATTCCCCGCACCATCTGTGGCAGACCAGGTACGGATGATGGTATAGTTGTTTGTATAAGGATTACTTCCGATATTCACTGGTACTTCTTTAATTGCTATATTATCAAAATAACCAACAGGTAAGCCACCTTTTGTTTGACCACTGAACAACTCGGTTTTTATTTTTAATTTGATAGTATTGGCTGGCATTGTGAAGGTCTTAGAGTAAAAATGCCATCCGGTAGCGTTTACAGGGATAACTGTTAACCCTCCTAACTGCACTGTCCCGGCATCACTATAGCCTGCTCCACCGATTAACCAGTTTTCAATAACATTTCCTAAGTTGGTGGTCCGATCTATCCCAATAAATGGTGTGTTCCCACTTTCCCATTTAATCCATGCAGAAACGGTATATGTACGACCTGCCACTACATCAATGAATGGAGAAAAATAATTACCCCCCGCCCCAACTTGAGTTATTCTATGAACTTTTGGTGAAGATGGTGCGCTTGGATCATCAACTAAGTTAAAATTATAACCACCTTGAGCTATCCAGCCACCCGTTCCGTTTTCCCAAGATTGTACATATTTCTCAAAACTTTCAGTATAGACAGGTGTCAGACTATTGCTACAATTATCAGTAACAGTGACACTTGCTGCCGCAGGGACATCACCGCTGCACTGCAACGTTGCATTAGCGGGCACACCTGTCAATACCGGTGCTTGGGTATCATTTACTGTCACATTAAATGTACAAGTGGTGCCACTTCCTATCCCATTGATAGCCGTTGCAGTTACCGTCGTAGTACCTACAGGAAAGAAACTGCCTGTAATAGTTTGACTGTAAGTATATGAAATTGTGGGTGCGGGAGTGCCTGTTACTGTTATATAATCTATTAAATTTACATTTGCTCCACATTGATCAGTTGTGCTACTTGCTATATTGATGCTGGCAGGACAGTTGATGACAGGTGCTGTACCTGTCACTGTCACTGTAAATGAACAGGTAGCCGTATTGGCTGAATTACCGGATGCATCTGTCACTCTATAAACCACAGTGGTATTCCCAATCGGAAATACAGCTCCACTTACATAGAGTGGGTTTGAAGTTAAGATAGTCGATGAACCTGGACAATTATCTGTACCCAATGGGGGTGTATAGGTAACAATGGATCCTGCTGCTGCGGTGATATTGCCAGGGCATGTGATTGTGGGTGCCTGGTTATCTAACACACTAACAGTAAAATCACAACTTGCTGAACCGACAATATTAGATGCGGTTGCAGTTACCGTCGTAGTACCTACAGGGAAGAAAGTTCCGGAGTTTTGGCTATAGGTGATGGCGCCGGGCGTAGGAATGCCAAATGCAGATGGTAGATATAAAAAAGTTACATTTGCTCCGCAAATACCCGCAGTGTTATTTACTGTAATGTTGGGAGGACAGGCGATAACAGGAGCTCCTGATGGGTTAGATATCAGCAGTGTACCGTTGATATAATTTACAATATAGTTTTTTACACCGATTATCTGGACATTGTTGACACCTCCTTCAAATATGTTTAACGGAGGTTCACGGAAAGTTATTCCTGATGGTACAATACTGTTTACCCCGTCTACATTATAGACCGGGCCCGATGAAATGACGTCGTTGGCAACTTCATCATATTTAAATCCTGATATTACGGATCTGAAAACCGGATCAGCAGCCCCAGATACTTTTACTGTATCTTGCGCTTTTACTGTAAGCGTTGCTGGGGTGATGGTCAGCGTACCTGCTCCGTAACTAATTTCAAAGTTTTCAGCGATTAATGCACCCGGGATGATCAGATGCTCGCCTACCTCGTAACCGGTGATCATATTAATAGATTTAAACTCATTAAATTGAATCGGAAAGCCGCTTTCCGGTACGTCAGTTGAATCTATTATTATGGCTATATTTCTATTACTAATATCTGTATCATCTCCGCCACTGGTTGAATTGGTAAGAACATCATTGCTGTTGACGATGGCGCGACTGCTGGTTATATTGTATGCGCCATTGACCAATGCACGACTGTTGACTATGGCACGGCTATTGACGATGGCGCGACTATTGACCAGTGCTCTACTGTTGACGATAGCGCGGCTATTGACGATGGCCCGGCTGTTGACTAGCGCACGGCTGCTGGTAAGGGCAGAAGTATCTGAATTATTAGCATAATCCAGGAAAGTAGAAACTGCCATATCGAATACCTTTGTAGTATCCGGCGGTAAAGGATTGGGAAGGCCATTGACCAATGCGCGGCTATTCACCAGCGCACGACTGTTGACCAATGCCCGGCTGTTGATCAGCATACTCATATTGACCAGGGCTCTGCTATTGACAGTCACATTGATAGAATCACCATTCACCAGCGCCCTGCTGTTGACTATGGCCCGGCTGTTGACCAGCGCGCGGCTATTGACCAGCGCGCGAGAATCCACCAATGCCACTATATTATTTACCATCCTGGATTGATGGGTAAAGTTGATAGCATCTTTAACAGACATAGGGTTTAGTATATTGGCCGTAGAGTCAAGTTTATAATCAAACTCGAAATTATCTATTTTGTCTCCATACACCAGAGTTTTGTTTTTAGGAGTAATGGTCAGGGGGAGTCTGTCGATTGTCAAAACTCCGTTTACAAATTCATATTTATAACTATTTAATAGACTGTTACCCGGATTTATAGGAGAAATAGGTTGTATTACATATAGTCCAGTATTTGAAAGTTCATTTGCAGTAGTGGAACAGATAAGGGTATTCAATCCTAAAGCTGCTAAGGTTAAAGGGGGCGACAAGGGTAGTCCATCTACCGTCACCTGAAATGAAAAAATAGGATTGGATTCACCATATTTTC
>JAYTNJ010000148.1:0-2405 GCA_043748345.1 Saprospiraceae bacterium | reverse complement strand
ACATTTTTCATACTCCAGCGCCGTTACCGAAGAAAGTATGCCTGGTACAGCAGCTGCGAAAGCTGAATCCCAGGGAATGCTTTTATATTGAAGAAATGGATGAAAATATTTGACATGCCCCCAAAGTTTGCAGGCGTCCTCAAGCCTCTCTATTTGAACACTTGAAAGTTTTTGTGCTGAACAGTAATTCGTAACAAATGAAAAAATGATTACAATATATTTCATGATCTATTTTTATTTAAATTCTTCAAATCCAAGGTTAACAGGTTGAATGTTGAAAGGATAAGGTTTTTTGATAAGTTTTGGCTTTGCTATTCCAGCGATTATATTTATTTCTGAAGGAATAGACTGATCTACTATCGTTATTTCAACATCATCCAGCCAGAGAGTTCCTGCACCCACCAGAACCGCAGCAAAATTTATTGAGGCACTTTCTTCCGGAACGTCAAGCACGATCTGAAAACGCATCCAGTCATTTGAACTTTCGACACGCTGCTCCCACGTATTAGCAAAAGCTATAGCTGTATCTACACCATTAACAGTCATGTACAGGTATCCTTTGTCCACTTGAAGTGACTTCACATATGCACTCATTTTTATTCTTTTTCCACGATAATTGTCAGCTACAATGTGCTGGATCAACATGCCATTTGGGCTCATATTTGTACCTATCCGTTGGATTATTGCACTTGCAATTCCGCTATGACTCTCTGTGGTATCTGTTCCAAAATAAATATCCGGGCTGGATGTGGCTTTCCACCCTTTTGGTATTGAGTCAGGCAAAGCTTTGGCGTTTACTTCGCTAGCGATGAATATCGAAAAAAGAATAAATAGCTTTAGCGTTAGTTTTTTTTTATGAAATTTCATGTGACAATTTAATTTGTGATTTAATGTTTGAATTCAATATTTACCCGCTTGTAGTTTACTAACCAATAATTCTTTTTTACTCCTCCATCTCTTTTAATGGCCTTGATATCACCATTTTTTGCTTTTGTTGCAAATAAATAATCGTATAATTTCTTTCGGAGGCTTCTGTTTCAACATACCAGCCGGGGGAAGAGATTTTTGTGAAATATGATTATTATAATAACAGTAAAGTGGTGATTGAGAATTCGTAAAAACTTATTTTATTTTTTGTAATACTTCAATTGCTTTTTCAAGCACTTCATCTCTGCCTTCTCTTATTCCCTTAATTGTAGGCAAAACAAGAACATCTGGTATTAAACCTGTTCTTTGCATGGTTTGCCCATTTGGATAGGAAACATTCATGCCACTGAATGTGAGGTTTATATTTCCGGGAATATGGAAATTAGTTATATCTCCATTTGCGCCGGCTGTTTGGCTACCAATGAAAAGGGTGCCATTGGCCGCTTTAAAGAACAGGCCCGTATGTTCTGCCGCGCTTTGTGTGGTCTCGTTCATAAGCATAACCGTTTTGCCTGCATACCGCCATTTTGTAGTTGCCGGAAGATTTTGAATAAAAGTGTTGTGATTTACTTTCACTTTCACGATTGAATTGTTCGAATTCACCAAAGGCATAGTTGCGTCAATCTGAGTAAAAAGAGCAGCCTCTACATCATTCCTTTCTGTTAACCGCGGCGCAATATCCAAGGCCGTGCCTTTCGGGTAACCTCGCATGTCGATGATAAAGCCTTTTGTATTACTGAATGTATTGAACATGCTGTCTACCATCCATCTTTCCAATCTTTGCAAGTCAACATATCCTAATTCGCTGTTTACAAATTTGAATATTGGACCCTTGTCTAATGGCCGCCTATTTGCATTCCAAAACCTGTTATTTGCCATGCTTCCCTTCACGGCTACTGTTCTTCTTTTTCCATTTCGGTCCTCTATTTCAAGCTCCAATATCATTCCATCTGCTTTTGTCAGCAGCAAATTCCTGGCTATCCGGGCGGTTTGTGTATTTCTATTTGAAGCTTCCTGATACTTTCGCATGTCATCCACCATATGCATAGGATTTTTGCCATTGATCTTGCTAATTATATCCCCCACAGCAATTCCGGCGTTTTTTGCAGCTGAATCATTCAGAATGATAGTAACTACTAATTTATCTTCAATAAATTTTGCCAATACAGGAAGATTGTAAGTACCAAGAAACTGACCTATCCAGTTTGTTGCCCCCTGTATAAAGCCGTGACCATCCTGGATATGAGCATACATTTCCAATACTGCAAGACTATATTCATCGTAGTTTTTTGCCTCAATAAAACGAGGAAGAAATTCAGTAATAACAGAATCCCAGTCACGATCCATCAGACTTTTATTAGGAAAGAAATAGTTAATAACTGTATATATTTTGGCTATTGCCAGGATCCTGTATCCAAGAGAGGGATAAGTGCCACGTGGATAAACATCCGTCCTGGTTAATCCTACTTCAGACTCAG
>JAYTNJ010000147.1:0-4101 GCA_043748345.1 Saprospiraceae bacterium | reverse complement strand
CTGATGTTATGATTGGTGGTGGCATTAGAATGGTAAACTTGTTGCATGATATTTTTATAGGTGTAAAAACAAATGTAATCAAATTTTGCCAGCCCCCCCCTTTCTTACTTCGTTTCGGCTACGCCTTCACTCCGTAAGAATGGGGGGGGCTGGTGCCCCCAACAACCTAGTGAAACTAGACAGTTAGCAATTGAATAATAAACTCGGAACCTTCTCCTTCCTTGCTCTCCACCCTCAATTCCCCACCGTGCGCCTTTACAATATCATACGCTAAAGATAAACCCAGGCCCGTGCCTTGACCTGTAGGCTTAGTGGTGAAAAAAGGTTGGAAGATCTTGTCTTTGATATGGGCCGGGATACCGAAGCCATTGTCTTTTATAGTTATTAGCAGTTGGCTATTAGCTGTTAGCTGGGTGATGACGAATACGGTAGGTTTATAATTACTTTCTTTCTTTTGACTTTCGACTTTTGACTTTTCACTCACAGCGTAGAAGGCATTGGTGATGAGATTTAGTATCACTCTGCCGATATCCTGGGGAACTACTGCGATTTTAGGAAGGTTGGGATCAAAACTGGTTTCCATGGTAGCATTAAATGATTTATCCTTTGCTCTCAGGCCATGATATGAAAGTCTCAGATATTCATCAGCCAGAGCGTTCAGATCGGTCAGTTCTTTTTGGCCTGAAGTAGTTCGGCTGTGCTGGAGCATACTTTTGACGATATCACCAGCTCTCTTGCCGTGATGGTTTATTTTTATTTCATTTTCTCTGATATCATTTGAAATTGATATAGCATCATCAATCTTTCCAGCTTTTAATTCTTGTTGCATCTCATCAATCAGTTCTGTATTCACTTCAGAAAAGTTATTGACGAAATTCAACGGATTTTGAATCTCATGAGCAATGCCTGCTGTGAGCTCTCCCAGCGAAGCCATTTTTTCGGATTGGATGAGTTGCCCCTGGGTAGTTTTTAATTCATGATACGCCTTTTCAATTTCTTTTGCCTGTACCAATTCTTTTTCTCTGTTCTTTTCCCGCTCCTGACTCAATAGGCGTTTTCTCTGGATTTTATCCACTAAAAATATGAAAGCCAATAAACATAAACTGTAAAAAAAAGTATGCCCACGAAGATAGCCACCAAGGTGGTCTTATCATAAAACTCAATTCAACTGGGGCGCTCCATTTTCCATTAAATCCCCGGCTGCATACTTTAAAAGTGTATTTACCTGATGACAGGTTCCTATAATCTGCAAATGCCTGGTCTGTTATATCACTCCATTTTTCATCATTACCTTCCAGTATATATCGATATCTTGATTTATTCAAATTGTCCAGATGCGTTCCTGTAAAATAAAAGGCCAGGTGGTTTTGATCAAAAGGCAATGTGAGATTGACAGGCATATTGTATGGCCCCGCCACACTATCCCAGCTTATTTTGTTTTGTTGCAGATAACCGCTGTCGGATGGGAAATTATTTTTTGTATAAAAAGTATCAGCAATAGTATTCCATATGGTGTCGGTATTCGACATTTTGGATTTAATCCATGTATTGCTGATAAAATCAAGGGGTTGTTCCATAATTTGCAAAGCTGTGACATAGGGTGTGGGAACCATGGTTGGTATGGTTGGTTCATCCATGATGGTCAATACATCGGCGATACCCCACCATAGTCGGCCGTCTTTGGTCAGCATAGAGCGAGGATTGTGGTCTACACGTAAAAGGCCTTGTGGTTTGCCATAGCTCTTAATGTCCCACGAAACAATTTCATTACTTTTGTTCTGGTCCGGGTACACCGGTTTGATAACATTAATACCCCTACCTGTTCCTACATAGATGGCGCCGTTTCTTTCATTGACAGTATAGACCGACATATCTTCCAATCCATTCTTGACCGAAAAATTGGTAATCGTACCGTCCTTAAGATCTATCATAAACAGACCATTGCCATAGGTGGTAATCCATAATCTTCCGGTCTTATCCTCTATGATATTATACATGTTTATATTGTTCAAACCTTTGTTGGAAATATGTTGTATGGTGCCGGCTTTCTCATCAATGATATCCACTCCGGATAATGTACCAATCCAGATTTGCCCATGGCTGTTTTTCATTATACATTCAACACCATTATTGCTAAGGCCATTGGCTTTTCGGATATATTTTATGGTTCCTGCATTTTCATTAATCACATATACGCCGCCTCTGCCAATCCATACCTGACCCTTGCTGTCTTCCTCAAAATTTCCTTGGCCATTAAATGTTAAACCATTCGCTGAACTATAGTTTTTTATGGTTCCTGCCTTTTTATCTATCATATTTACTCCATTATTTCCTCCGGCCCAAACCCTACCCCGGCTATCAGTAAATAAATTATTAGGATCAACATTAAAGCTCATATCCGGAGAGATAGACTTTACCGTTTGGTTTTTATCGTCGATGATATCTATAATTCCCCCTGCGTCAACCCAATATCCTGAAAGGCTATCTTCAGTAAAACCATAAATAAACGAAGTGTTATTGCTAAGCCCTCTTGCTCCGTTCAGATGGTGCAGGTTGCCGCCATTGGTATCGTAAATATTAACTTCTCCCCCGTTTGTACCTATCCAGATCTGTCCCTGCTGGTCTGTAAATAACGGAAAAACATTATCATTACTGAGTCCTTCCCGAGTGCTTAAGTTTTTTATCGTTTCGGA
Organism: Saprospiraceae bacterium; assembly: GCA_043748345.1. GTDB lineage: Bacteria > Bacteroidota > Bacteroidia > Chitinophagales > Saprospiraceae > OLB9. The sequence continues at coordinate 1,408 of JAYTNJ010000147.1, read as the reverse complement.
CTTTGGATCATACACTTTTACCCCGTTGCCATACGTTCCGATCCAGGCCCTTCCATTTTTATCAAAAGCTAAACCCCGTATACTGGAGTTTCCAAATTCAGTACTGCTTGAAATACGTTTTATCGTATGTAGTTTTTCATTGATGATTTTAATATCACCGCTAAAGGTTCCTATCCATATCTGCCCAATGCCATCCTCAGTCAGTCTGGAGATATCTGGAGTTCCTAATCCCTGTGCTGTGCCGATACGTTGTAGCGTTTCTTTTCGTGTATCGAGCACTCCCAGTCCCCATCCCGGAACACCAAACCACATTTTATCATTGCTATCTAATAATACATCGGAAACGAAGTAATTATTATCTCCGTTTTTATTTACAATATTTTTTATAGTTCCCGCTTTTTCATCTATGATATTTATACCGCGACCTGTAGCCAACCATATACAGCCACCCCGGTCCTGTACTATTTTTTGGACATTATTGGAAATCAATCCTTCGGTTGTTGTGAGATGTTTTATAGTTCCATTTTTAGTATCCAACACACTTAAGCCATTGCCACCAAAGTAGGAAAGCCATATTTGCCCGCGATTATCTTCCATAAGATTTGTTACCCAATTATAGGTAAGTCCCTGATCAATGGAATATATTTCGCAATATTCGCCATCAAAGCGACAAATCCCGTTGTCAGTACCTATCCACAGAATTCCGTTTTTATCCTGCATAAAACATGAACCGATTGTGCCCGGCAGACCCTGGTCCTGACCGAATAACAAAAGACTTTCAGATGCACCATCCTTCAGACGGGGTGTGCCGGATTTTACGCGTTTTGGCTTTCCAAGGATGTTTGTCTTAAACTTTAATGGTTTTACGGGCATTTTGGCCATGTTAAATGTACTATCCGCAGCTATATTATTTAGGTTAAAGATGGTATCTGTTACTCTACTTTTGATGGGTTTTGGATTGCCCAAATCAATAGGCCGTGAAGGGATTTTACTAAAATCCAATTTTTTTTCCTGAGGCTTAACACTATCAGGATTGACATATACCCAGTTCAGTTTTTGAGATTCACTGTAAGTTAGTTTTTCGATCGTTGGTGGTAAATATTCTGATCCCTGAGCAGGAAAGGGGATATTTCTTTTTTTATTACCACAAGCTAATGTAAAAAGTAACAGAATAACAGATGCGGTTATATGAAACTTATTCATGTATTTAAATTTATTTTTATTTCTAAGGCCACATGGAATCCCCATGATTTAATCATCGTGGTTTGTGATGTATGCATCATGGGGATTTCATCTTATTTATTTTATCGGTAATGTAATAATAAATTCTGATCCTTCTCCTTCTTCGGTCTCCACTTTTAGATCCCCGCCATGTGCTTTCACAATATCATAATTACGATATTTTACC
>JAYTNJ010000146.1:0-3556 GCA_043748345.1 Saprospiraceae bacterium | reverse complement strand
CGAGGATTACCAGCAACAACACTTTATGGGGAAGATGGTATGGGAGGAATTGTACATATCTATTCACGATTGAAAAGTCGTGAACCCAAAAAAAGAGAGAATAAAAAGAATACTGCAAAGTATATAGCCGAAGGATTTCATGAGGCAAGGGAATTTTATAGTCCCAATTACGGTAAATCCGGAATATTGGCAGGAAAGCCGGATGTAAGGACAACGTTGTTTTGGGCTCCGTTGATTACCACTGATGTAGATGGAAAATCTACATTTTCTTTTTACACAGCAGACAAAAAATCTAAATACATTATTAATGTTCAAGGAATGACAAAAGACGGTAGACCATTTACAGGCTATAGTTTTTTCGAGGTGAAAAATTCCTTATAATAGCTTTACTTCATCTTTTTATTTTTTCAATTTTTCAATTTTAAAGATAATAAGGATGAATATAAAACTTGATATTATACCATCTTTGCTATTAATTCTTTCATTAATTTGTATCCTACCATTGCTGTCATATTGTTGATATCTCTGATTGGGTTAAATTCGACGATGTCAGCACCAACGATTGTAGCATCAATATTTTGTATGATATTCAATAATTGTCTTGACGTCATACCACCTGGTTCGTGATGTGAAACGCCCGGAGCAAAGGCAGGGTCCAGTACATCAATATCAAGGGAAATGTATAACGGGGATTTAAGTCTTTTAATAAAGGAATCACTGAAATCTTTCATTTCTATGACATCTATTCCAAATCTTTTGGACTGAATACGCTGATGCGGGGTCAAAGCCCTAATGCCTACCTGGGTTAAAGAGTTAATTTTATTCATTTCCATTATTCTTGCAAAAGGTGATGCGTGCGAATATGGATTATTATCAAAATTGTCATACAAATCACCGTGAGCATCCAATTGTAGTATATTAAGGTCTTTATAAATCTCTGCAAATGCGGTGATGATGGGATAGCTGATAGAATGGTCGCCTCCAATGGAAAGAATTTTGCTTTTATCTTTTAGTAATGCTGAGATTTTATTTTTGATATTATAAAATGCTTTTTCCGAATTTGTATCTTCAAAAGTAAGATCTCCCGCATCAATATAATTTAAACCTTCCTTTATTTCTATTTCATTTTCAGTAAAAGCATTAGATGAACCGTCTTTTTCCATAAGACGAATTCTGGCAGGCCCGAGAAAACTGCCTCTTAGGAAGGAAGAATTTGAGTCAAATGGTATACCTACTAATTTAATCATTGGTAATTTAGTTTTGGATTCCATAAGGTCAAAATTACATAAAATTGAATATTATTAAACAAACAGACAATATTTATAAATTTTACCAAAAACCAATTTATGTATTTAGTGTTCTGATAGCTTAATAAGAATTTCCCAGTTATTTAAAATATACATAGTGCATAATAAAATTACCCTCGGAGAACTAAAAGCTTCCGGATATCAACCAAAGTCCATAAAGCAGGAAATGAGAGAAAACCTCATCCGAAAAATAAAAAATAAAGAAAAAGTATTTGAAGGCATAATGGGGTTTGATGATACAGTTTTACCGGATGTAGAACGGGCCGTTTTGTCCGGTCATAATATTATTTTATTAGGCCTAAGGGGTCAAGCAAAAACCCGAATTGCTAGACTTCTTACTACATTACTTGATGAATATATACCTGTCGTAGATGGTTCAGAGTTGAATGATGACCCACTACAACCTCTTTCAAGATATGCGATAGATCTGATAGCTGAAAAAGGTGATATGACGCAAGTATCATGGATGCACAGATCGAAAAGATACGTCGAAAAACTTGCAACACCTGATGTTAGTATTGCAGATTTAATTGGGGATGTTGATCCCATTATAGCTGCCACACTCAAACTTCCATATTCAGACGAAAGAGTTATTCATTTTGGCTTAATACCAAGATCGCATAGATCCATTTTTGTTATTAATGAGATTCCCGATCTTCAGGCTAGAATTCAAGTGTCATTGTTTAACATTTTGCAGGAAGGAGATCTGCAAATTCGGGGTTTTAAGATAAGGCTCCCACTTGATATTTCATTTGTTTTTACTGCCAACCCTGAAGATTATACCAACAGAGGCAGCATCATAACACCCCTGAAAGACAGAATTGAAAGTCAGATACTGACACATTATCCCCGAAGTCTTGAGACGGCAATGTCTATTACAACAAGTGAAGCTAAGATACATCCAAACCAAAAAGAAAATATTCAGGTTCCTGAAATTCATAGACGACTGATTGAAATGATCAGTTTTAATGCACGCGAAAGTGATTATGTAGATGCAAAAAGTGGCGTATCTGCCAGATTGAGTATTTCGGCTTTGGAAAATCTTTACAGCACTGCAGAAAGGAGAATGTTGATCAACGGTGAAAAGCAAACCATAACAAGAATAACTGATTTTTGGGGAGTGATACCAGCTATAACCGGCAAGGTGGAATTGGTTTATGAAGGTGAGCAGGAAGGTCCATATAATGTTGCGTTGAGCCTTCTCTTTAAATCCTGCAAAGAGCTGTTTTTGGAGTATTATCCCAACCCTAATCAAAAACTAAAACGAGAATTGAAAGATGAGTATGGTGTAATAAAAGCTTGGTTTTCCGGAGGTAATAGTGTAGATATCTTAAATGACGATAGTGATAAAACGTACCTTCAGGGTCTGAATGCAGTAGCAGGGCTGAAAAAGTTTACAGAATCATATCTCAAAGATGAAGAAGGGCTTATACCTTTTATGGAACTCGTTTTGTTTGGATTATCTGAATCAGAAGTTATTGGTAAAAATATCCTGGAAAACAGCCTTTCTTTTTCTGATCCTTTGTCCGATATGTTTAATGATTTAGATAATTAATATACCTATTTATGAATTTGTATTAAATATTTCTTCAATTTGTGTGACTTTTTTATTTTTTTTATGTCTAGTTGACTGATAACAGAAAGAAAATCCATTCTTACTTTTTTTAAAACTAAATATATTGTTTCTAGTCAATGAGCAAATTTGATGAAATGGTATCCCTTTGCGAAGGTGAAATGAAAGATCTTAAAATTTCTGTCGATAGCGCGCTTCTTAAAGCCGTTACTAAAATTTGTGGTCCTATAATTTATCTTCCTGATGCTTCAAAAGTATCTTCAAGCGACAAAGCTGAAATGGATAGGGTAAAGGTCAACTTTCTTGAAAAGAAACTTGGATTGAAGGACAGTCCTGAGTTAGATAAGGGAATTCAGTCGGCAATAGATGCAATGGGATCTTCTAACCGAAATAAATATAGAGCCATGTTTTATTATTTACTAGTGAGATACTTTAAAAAAGAATCACTTTATATCTGAAAGGGATATTTGGGATTAAATATTATTTCTGGCACTATCATAATGATCAGTGTCTTTTTTGTATAAAAAATCTTAATAATTTTAATAATTATCCGGTTAATGCTTACATTTGCGCCCAATTTGAAGAATTAATTTTTCCTACGGTTCCGTAGCTCAGCTGGATAGAGCAACAGATTTCTAATCTGTGGGTCACAGGTTCGAATCCTGTCGGGATCACA
>JAYTNJ010000145.1:0-5467 GCA_043748345.1 Saprospiraceae bacterium | reverse complement strand
CAACCAGCCTTCTCCGTTGATCATCTTTGCATATTCACCTATTGTCATACCATACACAGTTGGAACCTGATGCATTCCTACAAATGATTTGTACGCAGGATTTAAAATTTCACCATCCACAAAATAAGCATTGGGGTTGGGTCTGTCTAAGAGTATAAGGGGTTTATTATTTTCAATACTAGCTTCCATCACATAATGTAATGTAGATATATATGTATAAAATCTGACACCGACATCCTGAATATCAAAAATGATAACGTCAACATCTTTTAAGTCTTCAGGCAATGGTTTTTTCTTCTTTCCATATATAGACATGATGGGTAGTCCTGTTTTACTATCTTTTACATCACTAATGTGCTCTCCGGCGTCAGCTTTGCCTCTGAAACCATGCTCAGGGGCAAAAACCACTCTTATGTCTACCCCCAATTTTAATAAGGTGTCTACCAGGTGACTATCTTTCACTGTACTGGTCTGATTGACCACCAATGCTACCCGCTTGTTTTTTAACATAGGGTGATACAATGCCAGTCTTTCGGCTCCGGTAATGATAGTAGTAGCATCTTTTATGGTTGGAATCGGACCAATTCCGATTTTTGTCTTTTCAGGGTTACATGTCATCAAAAGCAAAGTGAGAAAACTATAAATTAAAAAATTCATATTTGATATTTACTTAATATAGAAAAAAATGAAACAATAAAAGTTCAAAAATATTATTTTTATTAACTATTAACGTCACTTTATATGATTGTTAACAGTTTTTAATATCGATTTTGGCGTTTTACTTAAAATGAATGTCATGAAACACTTTATTACTATTTTCTCACTTTTTTCACTTTTAGAAGTTTCGATTATTTCCGGTCAAACTTCATATATCGACGGAAATTGGTACAATACCCGGTTTGACAAAAATATTCGAATAGTAACCTTACCTGATGGCATGAAGATCAAAGGAATTCATTCAGGATATGGCTGGACATATTTTGAGAGATGCGGTAAACATACATTTTGTGACGGGTTTAATAACTTAATAAAACTATATAGTCAAAACGAGCTGGTTTATTATAATAGGAATAGTAGATCAAAACTTACATTTTATCCTGCTAACCAAAATATTAAGCCGGACGGATATGGTATAAATTTTGATGAAAACAATCAACGGTTATCTGATAAAAAAAATTACAAAAATGAAGATAATAGTGGACATGAAAACGAGCAGAAATCTGAAAAAGAAACAAACCGCTATAACACAAAAAACTCTGACTATGTAAGTCCTGAAGGAACCTGGAAAGTGGCTGATCCTAATAAGTTGGTTTACATCGTAGATACAAGAGACGGTATTAAAGCCAGATTTAGCGATGAATCCAAGTGGTATATATTTAAAAATGATCCAGACAATGCAGGCTCATTTATTTCAGAAATGGGCCACAGATATGAGTACATTAATAAAAACTTAATGGTATGGAGGGACAAAGAGAATAAAAGACAATACAATCTTACCAGGATTAAAGATAATATAGAATAAAATATTCGTTGATTTTATCCACCAGTTGCCATGGCTGCGCCTACTATTCCGGCATCATTGAGGAGAGATGCTGTATCTACTTTTACTTTTGTGTTGAGATATTTTTCATAAAGATCGAAATTTTTACTTACTCCTCCACCTATTAATATCAAATCAGGACTCAGTAGCAGATCAAGATGATTCAAATATACATCTAGTTCTTTGGCCCATTTTCTCCAACTGAGCAAATGAAATTCACGAGCGCTGTTTGAAGCATATTTTTCAAAAATAGATTTTTTATATTTCAGGTGTCCCAGTTCCGTATTAGCTAATAACTGACCATTGTAAAATAAGGCTGAACCAATTCCTGTTCCAAGCGTAATAAAAATGACCAGTCCTTTTACATTTTTACCTTTACCGTAAGTCATTTCTGCTAAACCGGCTGCATCTGCATCATTTACAACAGTAACATCACATTCCAGAGCTTCGCTGAAGGCTGCATTGATTGGATAATTGATAAATTGAGTGTCAATATTACTAGCGGTCAGAGAAACACCATTTTTAATAACAGCAGGGAAACCAATTCCAACTTTTTTACCTTTCCAACTAAAATGTTCTACTACTGTTTTCAAGCATTCAATGATGGCATCGGGTGTCGAAGGGGTCGGGGTTTTTATCTTTAGTTTTTCGCCAGTTAACTCACCTGTTATTACATTTACAGTATTAGCTTTAATACCTGTACCGCCTACATCTATTCCAAGGACTTCCATCTCAGACTTATTTAAATTGATTAATTAATTATTTTTACACTTAATATTTTGATATCCGTTACTGGCCGGTCTGATCCGTCAGTTTTACTTTCCGCAATACTGTCTATGATTTCTATTCCTTTGATCACATGACCAAAAACAGTATATTCTTTATCCAACGATGGTGTTCCTCCGATATTAATCATCATATCTCTTCCGCTGGGCGAATATTTTATTCCTTTTTGTAGTTCCATATTGTCCAGTTGATTGACAGGTACAGGCCGACCCTGTACAATATAAAACTGAGAACCTGATGACGCTTTAGTTGGATTTACTGTATCACCTTGTCTTGCCGCCGCCAAAGCTCCTTTTAAATGTATAAGTGTGTCAGAAAATTCAGCCGGAATAGTATATCCAGGTCCTCCGCTACCCAATCTTTTACCTTCTGCAGAGCTTTTAGAATCGGGATCGCCACCTTGTATCATAAAGCCCTTGATCACTCTGTGAAATAATAAGCCCTCATAAAAACCGCTTTCAGCAAGCTTGATAAAATTATCTCTATGCAAAGGAGTACTGTCATATAATTTAATGGTCATACTACCCATTGAAGTTTGCATTTCAATCAGGCAATCATGGGGCGGCTCTATCTTTATCTCTTGTACAAAAATATTTTCTCTATTCTTTTTTATTGCTTTTAGCTGAACCTTATATTTTCCTGACAAACTATATCTATGTTCCGGATGTATGGCGGATGATTTTTTCCCATCTCCGAAATCCCAGAGATATTCTAAAGCTTTTTCTGATTTATTTTCAAATTTAAGTGTTGTAGGAGCAACATAATTAGCTTTTTCTATTAAAAAAAGTGCTTTTGGGGAAGTGCAGGATCCCAAAATAATAATGAAAAACAAATAGTTTAAAGGACGCATTTGATTATTTTGATGATCTAGATGTTTATTTTATTTTCATTTTGATATCCTTCAATGGTCTTTCCCTCGAATCCCTTTCGACATCAGAAATCTTATCAATAACATGTAGCCCTGATTTGATCTCGCCAAATAAGGTATAATCACCATCCAGCATGGGAGTGCCTCCGAGTTTTTTATATTTTTCTCTTTGTGCAGCAGAATACTTAAAACCTTTTGATTTCTCTTGGACATTTAGTTCTTCATCAGTTACTGGAGCGCCCTGAACGATAAAAAATTGAGAACCGGAAGATTCTTTTTTTGGATTTACATCATCACCTTGTCTGGCTGCAGAAAGCATCCCTCTAAAATGCGGGATAGCAATCTCCGCGGGAATAGTATATCCCGGACCGCCACCGCCCAGGGGCTCTTGAGGAGCTGCATTTTTTGATTCCGGGTCGCCTCCTTGTATCATGAAACCTTTTATAACTCTGTGAAACAAAAGATCATCATAATATCCTTCTTTTACCAGTTTTTCAAAGTTGTTTTTATGTTTTGGCGTAGAAGAAAACACCTCTGCTGTCATGTTTCCATATTCAGTCTCTATAGTAAATGTTTCTGGAGAATGACAAGAATAAATGAATATCAAACCAGTAATTATTATTATGGAGCGCATGCTTTATATTTTTTTAATTAGTTGAAAATGAATGTAAATCGTTATATTTTTTAAAATATTCAACCACTTTGGTTACCAAAAATGATTCTTGTTCCTGAATCCCTTTGATGGAAAAGGATTTTAATTCGCGCCAGTGCGGCCATCCGTCCTGATCCCTGCCTTCAAACTCAAAATAGCCCTCACCTTCGAGCAAAGTACAAACAGCTACATGCATCAGATCTCTTTTTTCTTCTTTTGTAAATCTATCTTTTGGTATTCTTCCCAATTCCTGAACTCCTATAAGAAAAAGTATAGTTTGAAGATCAGGAAGTGAATCTTTTTTTAATGCAGTCTTGACGATCGTTCTGACCCTTAAATATTCAAAATCCCTTTCCCAAAATTCCATTTGATTAATTGATGTGTAACTTAAATTTCGCAAATATAGATATATGATTAAAATAAATATTGATAAATATCAATTAATGAATTCTGTCTCCTCTTAATTCTCTCTTTTTCATGATCTCTGCTTCATATTCAACCATCTCCTGCCATCTTTTTTTAATTTTTTCTTCAGATGAATACAATTTAGCCAAATCCAGAAAAGTGCGGTAATGACCGGCTTCCGAAACCATAAATTCATGATAAAACTCTTTTAAATTTTTATCAGAGATATGGATAGAAAGTAACCTGAATCTTTCACAACTTCTGGCTTCAATCATAGCTGAAATTAATAACTTATCTGTCAGCCTGTCTTCTTCATTTCCCCCTTTTCGTTGGAATTTCATAAGCTCCGTTACATAATTGTCGATCCTGTTCTTACCAAATTTGTACCCTCTGACTTTTAATTCTTTAAGCACTTTGCGAAAATGACCCCATTCTTCAGCCACAATAGGGGTTATTTCATCAACAAGTTCTGTTTTTTCAGGAAACTGTATTATTAGAGATATGCATGTTGATGCTGCTTTTTGTTCGCAATAAGCATGATCTGTCAATATCTCGTCTATACTCTTTTCTGCTATATTTACCCAAAATGGGTCAGTTGCTAATTTTAATCCAAGCATAAAAACAAAAATGATTATTTTAATAATTATTCAGAGCAAGCTATTTGGTTCATTACAATGTCAACATTGTACATCTTGTAAGTCTCAAAATCAGACGACCACTTCATACCTATACTATCCAATGGTACTTCAGATAGTTCATTTTTGTCTTCATCCTTCATAAGGTATTCAGTTTGATACACTACATTTCCTGTATATGGTTCTGATTCACTAATTGAAGGATTCATGGCATACAAATCAATTTTTTTCCCGGAGATCAAATCTATACGCAACAGGCCATCATTAGGTATAAATCCATAATTATTTTCAGCGTCTTTGGATACCTGTTTATAAGTAAGTATCAATATTCTTTTTTTATTTTCAACAATAATAGAAACATTTGCCTCCATCAATTCTTTTTCTTTAAAATGGCTTCTTAGCTGTTGATGGGTAAAATTGAATAATAACTCACTTTGCATTTCGTCATATCTTGATTCCTCCTTCGTTTTATTCGTCAAACCTTTACAATTTTTTACTAAAGTACCAGTCTCAGGTTTTTTTTCAAACACTGGGCTTGAAAAATTCCTTCCGCCATTTACATAATTTTTAAAATCTGTTAA
>JAYTNJ010000144.1:0-3449 GCA_043748345.1 Saprospiraceae bacterium | reverse complement strand
AAACTTAATACAAGAAATAAATTTTTATGCCAGTCAGCCTAAAAGTAGAATTTTATGCGGTTTGTAAAAATAGTGCTTTTCGGAGTGGACTCATATTTTTAGTTTTTAATATTTTTTAAAAATTAATATCGGCTCCAAAGAGGAAAGATTTGTTTACGGGAAATGCTCCTCTTTGATATCCGTCTATCAGGGGTGTGTTATATGGCCCTGACGTTGTTCTGGCCTCAGGATTTAAAGCCCTGAACCCATTAGCAAAATTATAATGCAGGTTTTGTGCAGTAAAATAAAATCTTACTGTACCTAAATTGATATTTTTAGTCCATTTTTTAGGAAGTGTGTAGCCCACTAATATATCACGTAGAGCCCAGTAGGAAGCGTCTTCCAATGCATAATCAGTCAGCAGCCAATTTTGAAAACCTACATTGGCTATAGGTGTTTTGCCATCTCCGGGATTTAATGCACTAACCCATCTATTTTCGCTGTAAATTCTTGTTGTTCTTTTAATTTCGAGATAATTGGCATCACCATTGACCAATGTGCCACCTTGTACACCCTGCAACATAAAGCTGAAATCAAAATTTTTGAATTTAAAGTTATTAGAAACTGCCCATGAAAAATCAGGATATGGGTTTCCAATAACGGTTCTATCTTCAATATCAATTTTGTTATCACCATTTATATCCTTAAATTTTAAACCTCCCGGAACAAAATAAGGACTTAAATTACTAGTCAACCCTTTTTCCTGAGCTGCTGTTATCTCTGCTTGTGAAAGCCAAACACCGTCTGTAACGTAGCCATAAAATTGAACCAATGGTTCTCCTACTCTATTGATATATACTTCTGTACGCTCACCCTGATTCAGAATTCTTGATTCATTACCTAACTCCAACACTTTATTGACGTTGTGAGATATATTGGCTGAGGTTGTCCAGGAAAAGTCTTTTCTTTTTATATTATTAGTTGTAATGTCCAGTTCTACGCCTCTGTTTTGCACGCTTCCGATATTGTTCCAAACCAACGGCACTCCAGTAAATGCCTGAGCTGACTGTCGTAATAATAGTTGATCAGTTTTTGACTCGTAAACGTCTAATGTAACAGCAATCGCATCTTTAAATAATGAAAGATTCATCCCTCCATTATATTGAAAAGTACGCTCCCATGTAATGTCCGCATTTGACAATATAGTTCTGGACGGTACCTGACCTGTTGTTGTTGTACCATTTCCTGCGCCAAATGGATAGTTTGCATTTCCCAACAAGTCTATAAATGCAAAATCAACTATCCTGTTATTACCTGAAACACCATAACTTGTTCTGAACTTCAGGCTACTCAACCAATCCACCTGGCTGAGGAATTTTTCTTTACTTGCCACCCAACCTAAGGATACAGAAGGGAAATAACCCCATTTATTACCTGGGGCAAAATATGAACTTCCATCTGCCCTGAAACTGGTAGCAAAAAGGTATTTATCATCGTAGTTATAAGTTACCCTTCCAAGATATGATAACAACCCTATTTTATTTTTACTGTTGAATGTTCCCGAAGGATCAACTGACAATGCGGTATTAAGTGTTGTAATTTCATCACTTGGATAATCCAACCCAGTAACCCTTTGGTCACTTACCGTGGTCTGCTGAGCAGTAAATCCTGCTAATATATTAAAGGAATGTTTTTTGATATCTTTAATATACGTCAATGTATTTTCAGTCAGAAGATCGATATTTAATCTGTCGTCATAAACTCCTCTGTTTACATCACCTGCTCTTGTTGCATCTCTTTTTATAAAATTTACTCCTTTTGTATAATTTACATAACTACTTGCCAGTGATTTAAAATCAAGGCCAGGAAGAATGTTTATGGTGATGTCCCCTGAAGTCAATGCTCTGTATTCATCTGTCTTAATGCTTTGCTGTTCCATTGAAAACAGCGGAGTTTGATTGGACGTATTAAAAGGGTTTACTGTACTTGTGCCACTTGTCCAGGTCGTACCATCCGGCATCAAGCCCGTATAGGTCAATCCACTAAAATACCTTGCCTGAGACCAATCTCCAGCTTTAAGTGACGCATTTACCGGCAGTTGACCTACAAAAGCCGCCGTTTTTTCATCCAATCTGGTTGGCAGCCAGGAACGAAATCGTATAAAATCCTGTAATCGCTCTCCGGGAGCTTCCCGTTTTATATATGAAGGGTTTATGTTAAATGAAACTTTGATACGTTTACTTAGGTTTGCGTCTATCTTACTTCTGATATTGTATCTGTCGTATTCACTGTGTATCATCATACCCTGATCTTTTTGATATGCTCCGGAAATATAATATTTTAAATCATTGGTTCCTCCTGATACACTGAGTTGTATATTTCTGACAGATGCATCTCTCAATGCTTCACTTTGCCAGTCTGTAGCCTGACCGCCTCTAAGTTCATTTTCTATGATGTAGCCTGCCCTGTCTTCATTTGGAGCAATAGCCGTAGGTGTTAATTGACTGGCGGGAACACTTGGGTCCAATTTTTTTAATTCTCCCTCAGCAAATAATAGCTTCAGCCATTCTGATGCAGTCATAATATCATAAGTCTTATAGGCTGATTTGGTACCCGTCGACATTTTTAGACTATATTTTGGTTTTGCTGCTTTACCACTTTTAGTTGTAACAAAAATCACCCCACTAGCTCCTCGCGATCCATAAATCGAGGCAGAAGCTGCGTCTTTTAATACTTCAATAGATTCTACATCAGCTGAATTAACAAAAGATAATCCGTCAGCAACAGGATGCCCATCCACAACAACGAGTGGATTTGCACCGGCATTTATGGAACTTAATCCACGTACTCTGATCCTGGGAGCGGCACCCGCCTCCGGGCTAACATTTTGAATCTGCACTCCTGCAATTTTGCCTTGCAATGCCTGGTCTAAACGGGAAACAGCCACCTCATCCAACCTTTCATTTTGGTATTTAGAGACGGCACCTGTCAGGCTTGACTTCTTTTGGCTTCCATACCCCACAACTACCACTTCGTCAAGAATTTTAGCATCCACGACCATAGTGATCTGAATGTCAGTTGATGTGACTATAATTTCCTGGGTGACATAGCCTATGTAAGTTACGACTAAAACTGAACCAGACGGACAATCCAAAGAAAAAATTCCATCCAAATCAGAAATAGTTCCAATATCAGAATTTTTAACTTGAATATTGACACCTATCAAAGGAATTCCATCTACATCAGTTATCTTTCCTGTAATAATAGCTAAATTAGAAGTATTTATAATATCTAATTTAATAATTGCCTTATTTTCCAATTCAACTGATACATCTTCATTATCAGACGAATATCCCGGTATAAAAAACATTAATGCAATAATTAATTGCAAAATGCTTATTTTACCAAGAGAATTAAAATGTTTTTTTAGCGTTTTAAAATTACTCATTTGTACATTTTTTTTTGGTTAA
>JAYTNJ010000143.1:0-33566 GCA_043748345.1 Saprospiraceae bacterium | reverse complement strand
GAGTCTACTCCGAAAATACAAATCAAATGATAATCAACCGTTTTTTACCCAATCCCTAAAGGGAAACGTTTGATTATCAGCGAAGTAGAAATCAGATTTTTTCACACTCTCTTCTGCAAAGACTTTTCGGAGTGGACTCAACTTTGTAATAGTTAAACAAATACACCATGAATGAGTTTTTATCGCCCCTGGACTGCATAGAAAAAGTGGATGCTCCCCCTTATCTGCTTACCAGAATCCACCAACGAATTAAAAATAATATTTCTAACCGTCTGGCTCCAAAAATTATATGGGCTATTGGATGCACTTTTTGCCTCTTGGTTTTTTTCAATATAATGGCAATATCATACTATCAAAAAAATTCAGACATTGGCAGTTCAGAGATCATTATTCAAATGCATTTAATATCAGAAAACAAATTATACTGATGGTAAAGACAAAATTTTTAACTCTTCTCTCTGCTGGTTTGCTGATAATTAATTTACTTTTGATAGGATTCATTTTTTATCGAAAACCCCACGGACGTCACCAAGGCTCAGAAAACAGAAATATAATTGTACACCGCCTTGATTTTGATGGAAATCAGATAAATTCCTATGATAGTTTGATCCAATGGCATAGAACAGAAGTTCTAAAAAATGAAAATCGAATGTTGCAACAGAAAACAAAACTTTATAGCGTACTAAAATCAGATCAAAAAAGTTCTCAAAAAGACTCTTTAATTAATGAAATTAGCAAAATACAAGTAGCCCTAGAAAATATTCATTTTAAACATTTTGAAGATATTAAACATCTCTTAACTCCTGAACAGTCAGTAAAATATGACTTTTTGATGTCAGAAATTGCAGGAATGTTTTCAAATAAACAGAATAAACCAGGCAATCACAAATGAGATTTTCAGTTTTTTTCTTATGTATTCACTTAGGTGCACTGTTTTGTCAAAGTAATATGAAGCTTACAATACTACCTCAATGGCAAGGGGGCGATTTTGTTTTGGACTCAACTTATGTATTATCACCCACTCACTTTATATCCATTGATGTCTGTAAATTTTATGTTTCTGATATCACTTTTTTAAAGGACAGCTTGATAGTATACCGTGAAAAAAATAGTTTTCATCTATTAGATAGTGAACACCGTGAAACTTTTGATTTGAATTTTAATGTAAGTAAATTTTCTAACGTCGACAGAGTCAGATTTCAGCTGGGTATTGATAGTTTGACGAATGTCTCAGGAGCTATGGGTGGTGACCTGGATCCGACTAAAGGAATGTACTGGACCTGGCAGACCGGATATATTAATGCCAAAATTGAAGGTAAAAGTAGTCTTTCTTCTGCCAGAAAAAATAGTTTTGTTTTTCATATTGGTGGTTTCAAAAAACCTTTTTATACATTAAAAACAATAGAACTTCCAGTTATTGTACAAAATAATAAAATTGAGTTAATTTTAGACCTTTCATCATTTATTGAGGCAATAGATATGAAGTTGCATAATCACATAATGTCTCCTTCCGGTGAAGCAGACAAAATAGCAGGTCTGCTGTCTGAAAATTTTAAAGCTGGCAACAAATGATAAAACTAATAACATTTGCCACCATTGCAACTATTATTTCGACTTCGTATATCTCTGACTTGTTTTATATACCTGATAAATGGCCTAATCCTATATATGATTTCAGCAAAAACCAGCTTTCGGAATCGAAAGTAACCCTGGGAAAAGTACTCTTTTATGATCCCTTATTATCTGCAGATGGTACCATATCTTGTGCCAGCTGCCATTCCCCTTTTTCAGCATTTTCACATACTGACCATGATCTTAGTCATGGAATCAAGGATCGTATAGGTTTCAGAAATGCATCTGCCCTTATGAATCTGGCATGGCAATCAAATTTTATGTGGGATGGCGCAGTTCATCATCTGGATGTGCAGGCACTTGCACCCTTATCACATCCGGATGAAATGGGAAGCTCCATTGATACCTTGGTGCAAAGATTGAATCAATCCCGAATGTACGCCAGTTTGTTTGAAAAAGCTTTTGGAAATCCTGAAGCCACTGGCGAAAAAACTTTAAAAGCCATCTCACAGTTTATGCTGACCCTGATCAGCGCAGGCTCCAATTATGATAGAGTCATGTCACTCAAAGATACCTTTACTGTCCAGGAAGCCAAAGGGTATAAGCTATTCAAAATGCATTGCGCATCATGCCACAAGGAGCCTCTGTTTACAACCCACCAGTTTGCAAATAATGGTTTGCAAGTAGATACTACTTTGAATGATATCGGAAGGTATAAAATCACAAAGGATAAAAAAGATCTTTATTTATTTAAAATTCCAACTCTCAGAAATATTGAATATAGCTATCCTTATATGCATGACGGAAGATTTAAGAAGTTATCGCAGGTGCTAAATCATTACTCTTCAGGAATTCATCATTCATCAACTTTGTCTGAAAATCTTAAACAACCTTTAGACTTAAGTTCAAATGATAAAGTGGATATCATATCATTTTTACTTACATTATCCGATAAGGAATTTGTATTCAATAAAAAACATCAGTTTCCACTGGAGCTATTAGAATAATTGGTAAAAAAATATATCGATGAATCGTTTTCACAACATGCCAGCGAAGGAAATATGCAGATAAAACGTCTAAACCTAACAAGGTAAATAATCAATCCTTCTAAAATTAAAAATTTCTATTTGTAAATATTTGTAAGGTCAAGATAAATATATTTGATATCCAAAAAAAAATCTAACTAAAAACCAAATTATTTAATCCGTAATTTTATAATTTCACATTTCAATCACAAAGAATATGCGCAATCTATTAATCCTGAGTTTCTTAAGTTTTATTTCAATGGGTGGAAGTGCTCAAACCAATCCTGCAATCACTTCATGGCTCCAGAACACAACAAAAACAGGAACATATTATGTAAAAGGCAATTCAACTGCTATAGCGAATAATATTCTGGTCAATTGTCAAAAAGTAAGATACTCCACCACATCAGTCTATGTCAATGCTACCGGCGTGCCATCCTACCCTACCGGCCCTTTTCAGGACGGCAATCCCAGTCAGGCAACCAATCAAAATGGTATATTTAGATTTCCTCTTAGTCCTACTATAAATAATGGAACTAAAACCGCAACAACCGGAGGAAACATTGGTATTTTTATTAATGGTGTCGCCATGTTTGACTATCGGGATGGTGTGGCCTGGAATGCAACAACTAACGCTCTTTGCGGAGGGCCTGTAAATCCAACTTGTCCTGGTGGAATGGGTACAGCTCAACCCTGGAACAGAGACGCCATTATTGCCGAAAAAGTGGGTTTCGACTGTGCCAAAGGACATCCGGCTATGGGCAATTATCACCACCATCAGAATCCAAGTGCATTTGACCTTGATCTTAAAGTAATTTCCGATGTTTGTAATCTTTATGATGCAGATGGCCTTTATACTATTAATCCAACCAAACATTCACCACTGATAGGATTTGCATATGATGGTTTTCCGGTATATGGTGCTTATGGCTTTAAAAACACGGACGGAACAGGCGGAATTACAAGAATGAAATCCGGATATCAACTGCGCAATATCACTATAAGAACCACATCTCCTACAGGAGCTGCGGTGACGAGTGGTCCGGCAATAAGTAGCACATATCCGTTGGGATATTTCAGAGAAGATTATGAGTATGTGACACATCCTGGTGAGTCTGACTATCTGGATATTCACAATGGACGATTTTGCAAAACTCCTGAATATCCCGATGGCATATATTGTTATTTTGCAACAGTAGATGCCACTCACAATTCGGCATATCCATACCTTATTGGGCCAACTTTTTATGGAGTAGTATCAGCCGCTAAGGTTACGACAATTTCTGAAGCTACCACAGATTTTATTGGCTCAGTTTCAGGTAGCCATGATGAAATTAATAATCTTGTTGTGAAGATATTTCCAAATCCAGCCTTTGATTTAATAGCTATTCAGGCAGGAAGTTTGGTGTCCCATGACCTTAAGATAAATTTGATCGATATTTCGGGCAAAGTTGTAAAAAATACTACATTAAATGCAGGACAATCTAACGCTTTTTTTGAAACACAAGATTTATATAATGGGATATATACGGTTATATTATCCGATGGAAAATTTACCCTGTCTTACCAGATAGTATTGAAGAGGTAATTAATAAAAGAGATTTTTTTTACGATAATAATCAAATCAAAATGCAAACATTTTAAAATGTCATACAAATATTTTATAAGTGGTCTGATTTTGATTGTTTTATTTTCCTTTTCAACGGTAGCACAGCAAAGAAATGTCATCCTGATCATTGCCGATGACCTGGGCAGTGACTATTGTGGTTTTTATGAAAATCACCAGGATACTGTCAAAATGCCTAACATCCGAAAATTACTGGCTCGTGGAGTAAGGTTTCGCAATGCGTGGTCTAATCCTTTATGTTCGCCTACTCGATCAGGGATACTGACAGGCAGATACAGCTTCAGGACTGGTGTGGGAAATGCTATGGGTGGCCCTGATTCCGCAGAGCTGGATACCGGTGAAGTCACTATTCCGCGATTATTGAATATCTATCAGCCAGGAGGTATAGCCAAAGCAATTATTGGAAAATGGCATCTGCAATCGGCAACGCCAAAAACCAATTTTCAATTTCCACTCAAAATGGGTTATGATTACTTTGAAGGAAATTTTTTAGGTCAAATTACTAGTTTTACCAATTGGACTAAAGTCAAAGATGGTGATAATGTAACTGTCACTAAATATGCCACTACCGAAACAACTGACAATGCTATCTCCTGGTTTAAAACACAAAAAGGGAAACCATTTTTTTTATGGCTGGCATACAACGCTCCACACACACCTCACCATCTGCCACCTTTAGGTTTGCATTCTTATACCAACCTGAGTGGTACTACAGCAGACATAACAGCCAATCCAAAATCATATTTTAAAGCAGCAGTTGAAGCTTTGGACAAGGAAATAGGACGTCTTTTTGATTCCTTACAGGTAAATAATCAGTGGGACAATACTGATATTATATTTATAGGTGACAATGGGGATGATCCATCCGTGGCGCAAAACCAGGGTGGCGCAAAAGGAAGTATGTATCAGGAAGGAGTAAACGTGCCCTTTATTGTATCCGGACCTTCTGTGGTAAATCCTGGTCGGGCCAGTGATGCTTTGGTCAATACACATGATTTATTTGCTACCATCCTCGAGTTATTTGGCTATCAGGACTGGAAAACTAAAATCCCAACCAATAAACCTGTGGACAGCAAAAGTATTATACCAATAATAAAAAATCATAGCACCGATATTCGCGACTGGGTATTTACGGAAGTATTTAAAGTACCCACCGTCGCCGGAGACGGCAAAGCTATGAGAAATAAAAATTACAAACTTCTTGATTTTGATAATGGCTCACAAAGGTATTATAATCTTAGTTCAGACCCTCTGGAAAATACTAATTTACTGACTACAAATATGAGTGCAGATGCACTATCCAATTACAACTATTTGTGTACAGAAATGACAAATTTAGTTGGTAAAAATACGTTTTGCAGTATTTCACCAACTTATGATTTTGAAAAAAGACCGATTTCAGTTTACCCGAATCCATTTATAGATTTTATAAAATTCGAATCAAAATCTGACGGCGATACATACTTGATGTATAATAGTTTAGGCAAGGAAGTATATAAAGGTATATCCATTGAGCAACAAAATTTTTCTACATTAACTGCCGGTGTCTATTATCTAGAAATCAAAGGAAGAAAACATTCAGCTGTTAAATTAATCAAAAATTAAAGTCCGAATCCTGTAAAAAGTATTTTACCAATATTAATATCACGTAAAAGCCTCCACCATTTGCGGCTGATCCTAGATGGTGTCTGGATAAATTTAACCCAAAAAACCACTTTTGCATAATTCACACACCCAAATTAGCGCTTAATTTTTTTCATAAAATCGTTGTATGACCAGATATTTTAAAAAAATCGGGATTTAAGCGAAGGATTAAATATTAATCATCGTCTAATACTTTTGAACGCCAATTTAAGATCTTAAAAGAGTTCATTCAACCGCAACCTTTCATTATTTCCCTTTCAGTTATGTACATTAGAATCTACAGATATCAGTCAAATGTCTGTGGGTCAAGTAATTAATTCAATAAATAATAAAAATTAAATTTTATGTTACTACAATTTGGTAAATCAATGATGGTATTCCTTGTTATCATCACAATAGAAAATGCAAGGGCGCAGCGTCCAACATCTGTTGAAGGGCAACCATTCATGCACAGTCCCAGGAATAATTCAACCATGGCACCTCCACTGGCCAAAAATGGAAAATACCGAAGTTATGATGGTACGATGAATAATATCCATCCCGGGAAATCAGAATGGGGCAGCACTGATATTAAACTGGCCCGAGAAATTAATGCCGATTACGGGGCCATCGATAAGTTGAATGCATTGATTGAAGATAACCGACCTTCAGCAAGAGAAATTTCCAACATGCTTTGTAATGAACCAGAAACTGTTTTTAACTCCCGCAACCTGAGTGCATTTGTATATGTATGGGGACAATTTCTGGATCATGACATCAATCTGACACCAACCGGATCGACTGAATCAGTTCCGATCAAGCTCCCTCCTGGTGAACCTATCTTCACCATTGATATTCCATTCAAGCGCAGTGAAATATACAGTGGTACAGGCAAAAACAATATCAAAAGGGAACAGATGAACCTCGTATCTGCCTGGATAGATGGATCCAATATATATGGTTCTCAAGAAATCCGTGCCAATTGGCTCAGAACAAAAAAAGAAGGAAAAATGAAAGTATCTACCGGCAATTTATTGCCGTATAACACTTTGTCAGGAGAGTTTGAAAGCACTATCGACCCATCAGCTCCCAGCATGGTCAATGATAATAATAAAACTGTAAAAACATTTGTCGCAGGGGATGTACGCGCTGCCGAACATCCCGCATTGACGTCACTACACATTTTATTTGTAAGAGAACATAATAAAATTTGTGATCGACTAAAATCAGGCGGGATCAAAGGCGATGAAGAACTGTATCAATTAGCCAGAAGGGAAGTTATCGGAATGATTCAGGCTGTTACGTATAATGAATTTTTACCCGCAATAGGAATATCATTAGGAAAATATCAAGGATACAATCCCAACAAAAATCCAGATATTATGAACACTTTCGCTACTGCAGGCTATCGGCTGGGGCACACTATGGTGGCGGATGATATTTTGATGGTTGACAACGATTGTAAGGAATTCGGACCGGGAGAACTCGATTTACTGGATGTTTTTTGGAATCCCACTTTGATCAAAGATTTAGGCATCAATTATTTCTTGAAGGGATTAGCAGTGCATAATCAGTATGAAACGGATCTGAAAGTGAATAGTATATTGCGCAATTTTTTATTTGGTGACCCGAACGCAGCAGTTAGATTTGGCCTGGATCTGGCCAGTATCAATATCCAACGAGGCAGAGATCATGGTTTACCCAATTACAATGTAGTCAGAAAGTTCTATACCGGAAGGGGAGTCAATAGTTTTTCAGAAATTACATCAGATACAGAAAAGGCCAATACCCTAAAATCTTTATATGGTAACGTGAACAATATTGACCTTTGGGTGGGAATGCTGGCAGAGGATAATTTACCAGGAAAATCTGTAGGGAAAACAGTGCATGAAATGTTGAGATCCCAATTTGAAAAGCTTCGGGATGGTGATTTTTATTTTTACCTAAATGATCCGTCTCTGGCAGTTAATACCAAAACCAATATTCAAATAACCAAACTAAAAGATATCTTGGTCCGAAATACTGGATTTAACAGTTTCCAAAACAATGTATTTTTTGCTGAACCATGCCCTGAAGATATATTACAAAGTATAAGTAATCGGGTAAAAAGCGTGGAAACAAAAAACGCTATCATTTATCCGAATCCAGCCGGAAATAGTCTCACTATTGATCTGGGTCGACCATTAACTGAAGCTACAATTTATATTAATGCAGTGGATGGAAAGAATATTAAAATCTTTAATGTCAATACTGAACAGCAGGTTTTTAATTTTGATATTTCAGACATTCACGAAGGTTTATACATACTCTCGATTGTTGAACAGAGTGGTGTTACTTCATTAAAGTTCAGAAAAATATAACATCTAAATCCTGACTAATATTATTAAATTCATTTGCCCAGATTCTTTATGGATGAAGGCTATAAAATTAAGAAAGCCCTTTCCAAAAATATGTTTCGGAAAGGGCTTTTTTATAACCAATCGGTCAATCTTTATTACATTTCTCTTCCCTACTCGATAATGATCATTTTCTTAGTAGCGGTAAAGTCACCACTCTTCAGTGTGTAGTACATCACACCACTTGCTCCTACATTCTCTCTGGTGAAGATCTCACTATTCAGGCCTTTGTTGGCATGGATGTTTCTTACAGAAACTACCTTACCGGTGACATCGTATACACTGATCGTAGCAGATGCTGCTTCAGGCATCATGAAGCTTATACTTGTCTGACTTTTGAATGGGTTAGGCTCATTATGATGCAACTGTATCGCTGTAACCGGTGCTGTTCTTACTTCCAGTGATAATCTTCCTACTGCAAAGTCACTGCTGTAAGATTCTGCAGGCGTTACTGCTGATCCTATGGATAGCATTTCGCTCGCTTTTATCGTTTTATCCGCTTTTACTATCAGTGTGAATAGTACTGTACCTTCAGCCAATGTGATACCTTCTTTATCCGCATAGCTCATCGTTACTTTGTCTTTGGCTAGTTTACCTACATTGGGTTTATTCATTTCTAATGCTCCCGGGATGATACTGACAAAAGCTCCGTCTTTCATAGGTGTTAGGTTATTCTTATGATGTCGGCATGCTGTTTGAATTTTTAGCGATGGGATGTCATGGAAACCATCAGATCGCAAAAGATGCTGCCATCGGCAAGAAAAAAGAAATAAAGAATCAATTAAAATATTTGGGTCATTGACCACGGACTTGGCAAGAGATAAAATGGTTAACAAATACCCAATTTTAATGCAGATCTTTATCCGGACTGAGCATAAGTTTTATTATTAGCTCAAATTGTTCTGCTAAGAAATAACCTTCTCTGGATGAAAAGCAATTGTAAAAAAATTGACAGGAGCTATATCAAAAAAAATCATCTAAATTAATATTTTATTAATTTGCTTCAAAGAGTGCTTTATATTTGTATATTTATTTATTAATACATATATATAATCGTATATTATAAATTTTAACAAATTATTTGTACGATAAAAAGTTAAATTATTGACCTGTACTACATTCAAACTCACTTTATTGAATGATCTTTTAAATTTAATAAAAATGCAAAAAATAATATCTTTTATCGGATGTTTGGTTTTTTGTTATGAAATAGGTCACCTATATGCACAATCTGACTGTGATTCATTAATGCTGTTTGATTTTACTTACAAACAAGCAAGAGATATCCGTATCACCAAGGATATCATTTTTTACAGAAAATGTAATGATACTTCTTCGCACGAAATAAAGATTGCAAGTAAAGCGATTAGGGCGGTAATAATTGATGGAAAAATGATAACCATTGATCCAGAAACAAGAACAATGTGGACTTTTATAAGCAATTCAGATGAAAAAAAACTAAAAATTTATAAAGGCGATAAAATTTCACTGAAACTATCCAAAGAATTAAAACAAAAAAGAATAAACGGAATCTTACAAAATATAAGCACGGATTCAATTTATGTTCTGGAGAAAAAGAAAGGTGTGATCGCTATTTCAAAGCAAGCAGTTACTTCTATTAAATTACCCAAATTCGGATTGACTGCCCTAATAATTGCGCTTATATCGATTCTTTTAATTTTTGGAGGCCTGTTATATGGACTTTCTAAGCTACAAATCTCCATTAATATTTGAAATCCAATCCCCCCAAGAAAAATGATGAAGGGGGCGCAGGAGGTTTTTTATTTGTACTTGGGTTCATCGGAATTATTAGTTTATTTTTTTTAAAAGGTGGTCCTGAAATTAAAGATCCATTCAGTGGAGGATGGAGACTTGAGAATACCCTGCAAGATTCTAAGGCTTAAATTTAAAAATTTTAGCAGCCCCCGCTGTTGGCGCAAGTTTCAGTCCGATACTGGCCTGGTAAATGCAACTTGTGCCTATATGCATCAGCCTTATTGGGATTTTTTGGTCCATTTATCTTCATATTGCCTGGTATCATGTATTTGGTAAGAAGAACTACCGGAAGGAAAGTCTGGGATGGCAGGTATAAATCATAAGACTTTAAAATAATTTTAAGAAACTACAAAAACCCTGACTAAATATACTTAGTCGGGGCTTTTGTTATAATTGTAATAAGCAGTCATAAATTTTGATGACGAATTATAAATTCTTGATGAATGAGTGATCGAAGTTGCAAACTTCGGCCACAGGGTTTTAAAAGAAAATAAATTTGGTCTTGATGTTAATATGGTGTATATTTGCATCAAATTTAATATCATGATAAGACAAAGTATAACTTTCACTAAACCGAATGATGAATGGTTAAAAAATCAGGTGAATAATGAAGAATATTCAAGTAAAAGTGAACTCGTCAATGATCTCATTCGTCAAGCCAGAAAACAGCAAGTTCAGGTTGATTTTATTAGTACCAGATTAGAGAAATCTGAAAATAGTGGTTTTACCAACGATTCAAAAACAGAGATCTTAAAACAATCAAAGTCTTTGCTTAATGGCTCAATATAAATTAAGTAACTTAGCTAAAGAAGACTTAATAAGAATACATCATTATGGAGTAGTGAATTTTGGAGAGGCGCAAGCACATATGTACTTTGAATCATTTTTTGAGTGTTTTGAAATAATTGCTCAACGACCTTTTTCGTTTGAATCTGTAGATTATATAAAGATAGGTTACAGACGTTGTGTCTGCGGAGCTGATTTTATATATTTTAAATTAAATAGTGGAATTGTAGAAATAATGGCGATTATAGGAAGACAGGATTTTTATACACTTATCTGAAATCCCGATTGTCGCAGTTTCTGCCAGTGGGTGGGCAGACAGGTATGACTGAGCGGTTTTTCGCAGAAAAAGCAAAGCCATACAGATGGCTTTACAGCGAAGGAACCTGCCAATCCCTTGGCAGGCGTGGTCATACAGGGGCTCGATTACCTGACGGCAAAAAAAAAGGAGCCGAAGTATAAACCCGATTGTCGCAGTTTTGGGATATTTATCCAACCGGGTGAATGAATTTTTAATTAAATCCTCAAAAATGGTCGACGATGATGGTAACCTCAAGTCGGACTATAACGGCTCAGCAAAAATTGCTATCATCGCCATCAAATCTTCGACAGGCGCATGGCATGTACTATATGAGATGCCAGGAAATAAAAGAAAGTGATGCTCGACATTTTGGCATTACTCAATAAAATACTGCGGTTAACTTATGTATCCTTTCCGGATGCTATGAAGTTTGAAAAACCTGGTTTTGATGCCGGCTG
This sequence comes from Saprospiraceae bacterium, assembly GCA_043748345.1. Taxonomy (GTDB): domain Bacteria; phylum Bacteroidota; class Bacteroidia; order Chitinophagales; family Saprospiraceae; genus OLB9. Next base: position 22,005 of record JAYTNJ010000143.1, on the reverse strand, counting down.
GCAAGCCTTATGGGAAGAGGAGGAATGATAATTATTTAGTACTCTTTCCATTTGTCATGTAATGATACTATTATGGTTCTGTACTTTGTAACAAGTCTCTATTCATATCCATAAATCCATTATCTTTGTTTCAAAAATCGGACATATCACCAAAGTATGGAAGTACCAGAAAAAATAAAACCTGTATTCCACAAGCGTATCTTTTGGGATGTAAATTTCGAAAACCTTGATTATGATGCCAAGGCAGCTTTTGTCATCGAGCGGGTTTTTGAAAGAGGGGATGTAGATGATATCCGCAATTGCCGCAGGTATTATGGTGATGATAGAGTGAGAGAAGTTTTGCTCAACGCAAAATATCTGCCACTTGTAACTATATATTTAGCTAGCGCTGTGATTGACAGACCTTTAGAAGATTTCAGATGTTACACCTTGAGACAATTGAATCCGGGACTTTTTCCATATTAAAGACGTTGATGGGTCTTCCGGAATTAAAAGAATTCTATCTTGTAGGTGGAACTGCTTTATCTTTAATGTATGGTCACCGTACTTCTATTGATCTCGATCTATTTTCAATAAATATGTTTGATAATGAATTGATTATTAATTCATTGTCAAATATTTTTGGTCATGAAGCAAATATAAGGACAGCTTCTCATTTCGGTATATTTTGTTTCATTGAAGGGATCAAAGTGGACATCGTGCGTTTTCCGCATCCTTTGATCAGACCTACCATCGAAATAGATCATATCAGAATGTATTCTCCTGAAGAAATCATTGCTATGAAAGTCCAGGCTATCCTTGGCAGAGGAAAGAAAAAAGATTTCTGGGATGTGGCTGAATTGCTTCATCATTTTAACATTAAAGATTTTATTGACCTGCACAAAGAAAAGTTTAGTACACAAAATCTTTATATCACGGTACCTCAAGCCATTACCTACTTTGATGATGCAGAAGAGAGCGAAGACCCGGTCAGCCTGAAAGGTCAGACATGGAAAAGCGTAAAGCTTTTTATACAGAACGAAGTAAGGGAATACCTGATTTGACCAATTAAGGCAATTCTATCAATTCAACTTATACGCCAGTCCCATCATCTCCAGCTCATTGATAAACTGATAATCGGCAGTGACTTTCAGAACAGTGGCTACGAGATCTACACCTACATCATCACTTTCGTCGACTACTTTGAGTTTGAGGGTATGGGGTCCTACCCTTTCCAGACATAGATGTTCGATCTCGTGCACCAGTTTTTCGTCTATGATGTCAAGGGGTATTTTGATAGTAATAGATTTGGTCAGGTTTTTACCTACAGTATCGAGCATGCGGATATCTTTGACATTAAAAAATACACGGTCATTGTTGTATCCTTTTTCGTTGATACCCTCTACATATAGTACCTGTCCTTTGGTTATCAGGTGTTTGTATGATTCAAATTTTTCATTGTAGAGATTGATCTGAAAGCTGCCGGTAAAATCCTGCATCGTAAAACGGGCATAGCCGGTACCTTTTTGGGTCATGCCAAAAGTAGCTTCAGACACAATACCTCCGAGTTTGAGCACCTGCTTTTGTACTTGTTCGGCTTTCTCGAGTGGACAATTGATAAAATGCTGAAACTCCAGGTGATAATCGTCCAGCGGGTGCCCACTGATGTAGATACCGGTGACTTCTTTTTCTTTTTCAAGCTTATCTATCTGGTTCCATTCAGGTACCGCGGGAGGCTTGGGTGCATCGATATAGCTGGTCATAGCATCGCCGAAGAGAGACATCTGATTGCTTTCTTTTTGTGCTTGAAAGTTGGTGCCGTATTTGAGTAGTGACTCGATAAATGTTTCAGAGCGGTCTCCTGCCAGCTCAAAATATTGGGCTCGGTTGATAGCGCCAAAAGAGTCAATAGCTCCCCCCAATACCAGGCTATCCATACACTTTTTATTGACAGAGCGCAGGTTGAGTCTGCGCATCATGTCATACACGTCTTCAAAATGGCCGGTATCTTTTCTTTCTTTGACTATCTCTTCCACCGGGCCCTCTCCTACACCTTTGAGCGCTGATAAGCCGAATCTTACTTGTCCCTTGGCATTGACTGCAAATTTGATGTTGCTCTCGTTTACGTCGGGTCCCAGCACGTCTATTTTCATACGTTTAGTTTCCTGCAGGAAAAAATTGATTTTGGCGATATCGCTCTTGTTGTGGTTGAGCACCGAGGCCATAAACGCTGCCGGAAAATGCGCCTTAAGGTAGGCCGTCTGAAAAGCAATGTATGCGTAGCATGTAGCATGAGACTTATTAAATGCATATGATGCAAAGGCTTCCCAGTCAGTCCATATCTTTTTCACCACCTCTTCAGGATGCCCATTGACCTTACAGCCTTCCACAAACTTAGGAAACATCTTATCCAATACGGACTTCTGTTTTTTACCCATAGCTTTACGGAGCATGTCGGCATCACCCTTACTGAATCCTGCCAGTTTTTGTGATAACAACATGACCTGCTCCTGATACACAGTGATACCATATGTCTCAGCGAGATACTCCTCCATTTCAGGCAAATCAAATTTTATCTCCTGTTTACCATTTTTTCGGGCAATGAAGTCGGGGATATACTGCAGCGGCCCGGGACGATATAAAGCATTCATAGCTATGAGATCCTGAAAGCGGGTGGGCACCAGGTCTCTCAGATGTTTTTGCATACCAGGAGATTCGTACTGGAAAATACCGACCATATCTCCTCGCTGAAACAGCTCAAAGGTCTGTTCATCTTCCAGTGATATGGCATCAATATCTATATCGGTTCCATAGCGCTCCTTGATGATTTCAAGTGCATCTTTGATGATGGTGAGGGTCTTCAGACCCAGGAAGTCCATCTTGAGCAACCCTGCTTCTTCAGCCACACTATTATCATACTGTGATACCAGCAGTTCTGAATCTTTAGCCACCGATACAGGTACAAAATTGGTGATATCATCTGGTGTGATGATGACTCCGCAGGCGTGAATACCCGTATTTCTTATGGATCCCTCCAGTTTTTTGGCTGTCTGAATCATTTGCCCGATATCAGATTTTTCGTCCGCCATTTTTCTGAATTCGTAAGCCTTTTCTTTATCTTCTGTTGAGAATACTTCTTTCTGTTTGCTGTCGATATCCTTATCAGCCAATACCCCTGCCAGTGTGGCAGTAAGATGGGATGGGAATATCTTCGCCACCCTATCCACCTCATTGAGAGGAATATTCATGACTCGGCCTACATCTCTCAATGAGGATCTGGCTGCCATGGTACCATACGTGACTATCTGTGCCACTTGGTTTTTACCATATTTATCTATGACGTAGTCAATGACTTTATTCCGGCCCTCATCATCAAAATCTATATCAATATCCGGCATGGATACACGTTCCGGATTGAGAAAACGTTCAAAAAGTAAGTCATATCTGATAGGATCCATATTGGTAATACCAAGACAATATGCTACACAGGATCCTGCTGCCGAACCGCGACCCGGACCTACCGATACTCCCATTTGTCTGGCTACACTTGTGAAGTCCTGCACTATCAGAAAGTACCCCGAATAACCAGATTTAGTAATGACATCCAGTTCAAAATTCAGCCTCTCTTCCACCAGCTGTGTTATGGTGCCATACTTGCGTCGAGCGCCTTCAAATGACAAATGACGGAGGAATAATTCCTGTGAGTCAAAGCCCGCAGGCAGCGGAAAAGCGGGCAATAGAATATCTCGGGTCAACTGTATATTATCGATCTTTGATGCTATTTCCATCGTATTTTGTACGGCATCTTTGACATCACCAAAGAGAGTATTCATCTCCGCTTTGGTCTTAAAATAGAAATCTGAACTGGGAAATTTAAACCGCTCTTTATCTTCCAGCAACGAACCTGTATTGACACACAATAATATATCATGTGGAACATAATCTTCCTTTTCAACATAGTGTGCATCATTGGTGACTATGGTTTTTACATTATACTTTTTAGCAAATCCCAGCAAAATCTGATTGACATCTTCCTGGCTCATACCGGTATCTTCTATTTTCTCAAGTCCCCGATGTCTCTGCAACTCAATATAGTAATCTTCTCCAAACAAATCCAGCCACCATTTCAATCGTTCTTCTGCCAGTGCAAGATTGCCCGAAAGTATGGTTTGGGGTATTTCAGCACCCAGACAACAACTCGAGGCAATGATGCCTTCGTGATATTTTAGTATCAATTCCTTGTCTATCCTGGGATATTTACCATATAGCCCCTCGGTATAACCTAGCGAACAGAGCTTGGTCAGATTTTGATATCCCATGGTATTTTTAGCCAGCATGAGCTGATGATATCGCACGTCCTTCTGCCCCCTGGCTTTTTCGAAATGTTTGATGTGCCGGTCTTCAGCGACGTAAAATTCGCAACCGATGATGGGCTTAATGTCCTGATTATTTGCCTCTTTAACAAACTTAAACACCCCAAACATATTGCCGTGATCAGTGATAGCTACGGCTGACTGACCATCAGCTTTTGCTTTTTTCATCAGCGTCTTTATATCAGATGCACCATCAAGGAGTGAATATTGAGTATGAGAATGTAAATGACAAAAATCAAGCATATAGTATCTGATTACGTCTGTGAGATTGAGTGACAAAGATAGGATACAAACCCGATAAAATGGATTTGCATCATCCGATTATAAAAAATATTTTTATTCTGCAGTATGAAAAATACAACAAGACAATACCTTCGTAAGTTTTTAAGATCAGCAATGTTTGATATTATTCAAATAAATAATCTCCTCATGATGTATCATAGTAATGTTCCATTTTTAAACACAATAGTAATTTTATCTTTTTTGCTAATCCCGGGATGTACAGGAAATGAAAAAATAGAAACCCTAGCAGATCAATTTGCAGATGTAGAATGTAAAGCCATCAATCTCAGAAATACAAGATTTGAACTAGCTTCAGCAATAAGAAGTTTCGAAACTGATACAACCGGAATAGGAAAACGCCAATTGGATTCTTTAGAACTACTTGCAGAAATTACCACAAAAGAAAGCCTTATACTGGCAGATTCGATAAAATCGAGACTTGAAAATATATTTGAGCATCAATTAAAAACCAGCGAAGAAAGACGAAGTTTTAATGAAATGCTGAAAGTAAAAGTTGAAGCTAAAAAGTGTATTACGGTTGCCAATGATAAATAAATATCTCAATATTCTCTTTTGCGCTGTCTCGTACCCAAATATAAGAACAATATCATGCCAATAGTTATGATAGTCAATGATAAAATGATCTTAGGTACATCCGGCCGGATGACATACATAGCCCCGATATACTGAATGAAGAATATAAAATACAAAAAATTATTAAAACCATTTCTGCTTAATTTACTCATACAATAGGTACCCAAAGGAGCAAAAAAAATAACAATAGGAATACAGCTCAACCACATATCATAGGAAAGTCGACTGACATCTTTCAGCACCAGGCTATGTAAAGCAAAACCTAAAATAGTCTCAATTGTCATGATTATAATAGAAGATGGTGTAGCTACTTTTTCATTTACTTTGTAATAAATCACTAAAAAACAAAAGGTAAAAATATTGATACCTGTACCAAAAATGGCAGATATCACTCCGCCTGTAAACCCAAATAAAGATAGAAAAACTATATCGATCTTCGAAAATTTAAGTATACTATCATATACTTTTCGGTGTATTTTCTTATTTTGTATGAAAAGTATGATTCCGAAAGACAACCACAAAGAGACAAATACGAGTTTGGCATAGACAGGCTGCACTAAAGGAACTACCCAATACGTTCCAGCCACCAGCCCGAAAATACCACTAAATGAAACATACTTAATATAATTCCAGTCAAGTTTTATTCCTTTGTTGAGTATGTAAACAGAGGCGGATGTCATTCCTATACTTTGAATAGCAAAAGCAAAATTGCGTGCATCATCCGGCTGTATGTTGAGATATAATGTAAAAACAGGATACGCTATGGATGCGCTACCTTCAGGGCTGGAACCTGCAACAAACGAACCGAATACCATGGTGAGCATGGCATGAAGATTGTGCGAAAGTATACCCCAAGCTGACGTATTTTGCATATGTATCCCCCATACTGTCAATACGACCAGGACATACATTAAATAATAATATGGTATCTTATTATGACTCAAGACGTGATAATTATTTATATTTTTGCAGCATTTACCAATTCTTTTAAAAAAAGTTTGCGAACATAATGGATAAATTCCACAATACCATAGAAAAATTGCAGGAGGAGCAGGAATTTCTTAAAAATGCACTGGTAAGCCTGTACGAAAATTTTAATATCTTCCTCGAAAATCAAAAAAACAAAGTAGAAAATCAGGATATTGTTATTCAAAATCAGAGCAGAATAATAGGCAATCAGGATGTGATTGTAACTAATCAGTTGAACATTATTAAAAATCAAAAACAAATAGTAGAAAATCAGGTCACCCTGGCCGTTATGCTTAAAACACAAGCCATGTTGTTGCAAAAAATTGAAAATCTGAATGGTAACAATATGTCTGAAAAAGACGCAGCAGATATTATCCAAGGATTATTTATAGCTACGAAAGAACAATTTGAGCTAGGTTTATTAGATATGCAAAAGATATAAAAGAAGCAGTAACATTCATTTCTTAAACTGCTCTTCCAGCAATTTGATATTAATTTTTAGTGTTTTATTTTCAGCTTCCCTGCTTTCCAGCAGTTGTTTTAATAGTTGAAGCTGAAGTTGCGTGCTTTCCAGTTTCTGGTTTAAAAGATTCAGATTAAATAAATATTTATCATCTTCTATTTCATGAAACATTGGATCATGGCGGTGAAACTTTTTATTCTTTTTTAGCAAACCCTTTTCAGATATTTCCGGTATATCGGAATTATACAGGTCGTCTATAGATACGTCGAAGAAAATACTGAGCTTTTTAACTACTTCAAATCCCGGAGCTGATTTACCTGTTTCGTAGTCTGAAATGGCGCTTTTACTGATATTAATACTATCACTGAGCTCAAAAAGCGTTAATTTTTTATTTTTTCTAAGAAATTTTAAATTATTTTGAAAATATTTTTCCGTACTTATGGAATTTTCCATTGATTAATTACATTTGTCCTTTGATAATAAAAAATACAATATTAGAAAAATTTTCTGATAATAAATTCATCAATTTTAAATATTATATGAACAATTCTGTCAATCTTAGAGCCAAAACCTATCAAAAATATATTACCCTATTCTTTATTTTTTGCCTGATATTCCTGAATTCATGCTCAAAAGAAGTCGGTAATATAGATAATAAAAAGACCGTAGATTACAATTCGGATTTTTTACTCGCATACTATGATCAGATTTGTAAGGTTATAAAAACCACGCCCGGATTTTTTCCGCCTCAGGCAGCAAGAGCTTTTGGATATATAGGCATTACCAGTTATGAGTCAGTCATCAACGGAATAGATGGTGGAGTAAGCCTTCAAAATCAACTGAATGGCTTTTCGGCTTTTAAGTTACCCCAACCGTTAGCAGACGAAAAATATGATTGGGCCATTGCATCAAACGCAGCTACAGCTAAGATGATCAGATATATGTTTGAGAAAAACCTCACCCCGGCAAACAGGGCAAAAATAGATAGTATGGAAACAGCATTCCATAAAAATCTATCTGAAAATGAAGGATTAAGTACATCAGAAAGGTCAAAACTTTTCGGACAAAAAATTGCGGATGTCATTTATGATTATTCAAAAACCGATGGAGGACATGAATCTTATCTTGATCCATTTCAGCTGCCTTATACTATTGCTACGGATCCCTACTGCTGGGTACCCACCGGAGCTGCCAAAAATCCTCTTAGTCCAAAATGGGGAAATAACAGGCCTTTCTTAAAAAACAATATTTTGCGCACCACGTCAGGTCCGCATGTACCATATTCTGAAAGTAAAACATCAGAATTTTACAAACAGGCACTTGTCACCTACAATCAGATAAATAATAACACTTCTGAAGAAATTGAAATCGCCAAATACTGGTCAGATGATCCTTTCAATACATGTACACCGGCCGGCCATACTTTCAACATACTGGCACAGATACTAAAAGAAGAAAATACAACTCTGGCCAAAACAAGTATGGGGCTGGCAAAGATGAGCATAGCTGAAAATGATGCTTTTATTGCTTGCTGGAAAGGAAAATACGACTATCTTCTGCTTAGACCTGTCACTTATATTCAAAGATTTATTGACCCCAAATTTACTACAATACTTGGAACACCCCCATTTCCGGCTTATACATCCGGGCATTCTTGCGAAATAGGTGCCGGATCACGCATATTATCTTCACTTTTTACCAATGGCAGTGGCGACTATTTATTTACAGATTATAGTCAACTCCAATATGGGTTTTTTGCGAGGAGTTACTCCAACTTTGATAAAATGGCCGAAGAATGTGCTAATAGCCGGTTATATGGTGGGATCCACTTTCCTATGGATAACAGTAAAGGACTTCAGGTAGGAAGAGCCGTTGGTGATAACGTAAATAAAGAAATTAAATGGCCCACACTCTAACAAAAAAAAATAATTTTCTAGAGATCGAAAAAAAATGATATGAAAAATATATTTACCTTCACATTTTGTCTTGCATTCTTTATGGGTATATCTCAAACACCCTCAGATGCATTAATGATGAAAAAGAGTGAGCTTTGTCTGGCTGTTTTCTACCAGCACGACACCTGGGATAAATATTGGGAAGGAACATTACTCAGAGAGAATCAAAATATCGGCATACTAACCCGAAATACTTTAATGCCTATGCTTGCGTACGGTGTGCACGAAAAACTAAACCTAATGGTCTCACTTCCGTATGTTAGCACCATCGCTTCCGGAGGTCAGATGGCAGGTGTTTCCGGCATACAGGATTTAGGCATCTTCGCCAAGTATCGGTTGTTTGATGTGCAACAAGCAAAAGGGTCTTTTCAGGCATTTATTACAGGAGGATTCAGCCTGCCGGCATCTTCGTATCTATCTGACTACATGCCTTTTAGTCTGGGTCTGGGAGCTAAAGAATTTTCTCTTAGGGGAATTGCAAAATATGAATACAAATCTGGTGTCTATCTAAGAGCAAGTTATGCCTATCTATCCAGGACAACTACAGAAGCAGAAAGAGATTACTATTTTGCCGATAAAGGTGTTTATACATCTACTATGGATGTGCCCAATGCTATTAATAGCGAATTATGTCTTGGAAGTTGGTTATTTGATCATTCTGTTCAGATTGAAATATCAGGCATCAATCAGAAGTCGCTTTCAGGCGATGATATAAGAAGACAAAACCAGCCACAGCCTACCAATAAAATGAATTTTACCAATGGCAATATAAGGTTAAGATATTTTCCTATCTTTTTCAAAGGTTTCAGTCTGCTGGGTGGATATTCACAAGTATTTGAAGGGCGTAACATAGGTAAGTCTTCGGTCATTACCGGCGGCATTACCTACCAGTTTAGTATCAAAAAAACAGTCAAAGTTCAATAAATATTAAAAAACGATCACCATGAACATTTTAAAACATACTAAAATTATACTAGTTTTCATGTCTGTAAGCGTCATCTTTTTTTCGTGCGAAAAAGATTATCCTACAAAAACTGAATTGGAATCTTATCAATTCTCGGGCTTGGACGAAAAGGGTGGAACATGGAAAACCGTACTTCTGACTGATCCTGAGCAGATAAAAATCGATGCTCCTCAAAACATCAATTCCACTGAATACAAATCTGAATTGGAATCGGCAAAAAAAATTATCGGAAGTAATGCAAATGTTAATAATGACTGGACCAATAACCCTATCATAAGATGGAATGAAATAGCAAGGGAACTGGCAGCTAAATATAATCTCACCCCGGCACCTAATGCAGACGGCACATATCCTGCGCCAAGTGCGGCAAATCCCGGAGTGTACCCATACTTCCCGTTTGCGCATCCACCTTATGCTGCCAGAGTTTTTGCTTATCTCAGTGCTGCTCAGTTTGATGGTATGATTTCTGCCTGGCATTACAAATTTAAATATAATCGTCCTGCAATACACATAACAGATAATACTATAAAGCCATTTTACCCCACTGCATCATTGCCATCTTATCCTTCAGACGGGGCTGTGATAGCTGCTGTCTCCCGTGATATTTTATCTGCCATGTTTCCTCTTGAAAAAGAGCATCTGAAGCTGAAAGCTGATGAAATGAAACAATGTTTAATATCCGGTGGCATCAATGTGGACAGTGATATTATTGCAGGAGATTCACTAGGTCGGGGTATTGCAAAGTTATACCTTAGCAGAGCATCCACAGATGGAATGTCTAGAGCTCAGGTATCTAAGTCGATTTCTGACTCTATTGCTACAGCAGCTTTCAACAGATTTGGTTGGAAATGGCAAAATATGGAAAGTCCGCAGAGGCCGGTCGGAATAGCCCCAATGTATGGTAGTCTAAAGCTTTGGAATGTTCCGAATGTTGAGGTCGTAAGACCATTACCTCCTCCGGCTATAGGTTCACCTGAATATAAAATAGCATCTGACGAATTGATAAGCATAAAAGATAACCTAACCATTAATCAACGCCGTATTGCCAATTGGTGGTCAGATGGCCTGGGAACTTATACTCCACCGGGTCACTGGAATCGATTTGCCACCGATTATATCATTAAGTATAAAATGAACCCAATCAGGGCAGCAAGGGTATATGCCTACTTAAATATGGCTATCCATGATGCTGGTATCAGTTGCTGGGATGCCAAATATTATTACCATTATCCAAGACCCATACAAGTTATGCCAGGTTATAAAACCAATCTCGGTACACCCAATTTTCCTGGTTATACTTCAGGTCATAGTACCTTTTCAGCAGCAGCAGCCTCCGTATTGGCTTATATTTTTCCAGTGGAAAAAACGCAGGTAGATTACTGGGCAAAAGAAGCATCAGAATCAAGGATATATGGCGGCATTCACTTCAGGTTTGATTGTGAAGCAGGACTTATACAAGGAAAGAAAGTGGCAGAATATACCTTACAAAAAGCTATGAAAGACGGTGCACTATAATGATAGATATGTTCGATATTACTGAAGGTATAGTTTTAAGCAACACAAAAGTATCTTGTCAATAATACATTTTGTTAGCTTTTAATCAACTTTTTCCAAGCCTTCTATCATGAGTTTTAATATCTCAGATGCTGCTTCAGATATGATAGTTCCCGGACCGAAGACTGCAGCTACACCAGCATCAAATAAAAACTGATAATCCTGTGGAGGAATCACCCCACCCACTATTACCAATATGTCTTCTCTTCCTATTTTTTTAAGCTCCACTATGGTCTGGGGAACCAATGTTTTGTGCCCGGCTGCCAGTGATGAAATACCAAGTATGTGCACATCATTTTCAGCTGCTTGCCTCGCAGCTTCTTCAGGTGTCTGGAATAATGGTCCCATATCGACATCAAAACCCAGGTCTGCAAAGCTGGTAGCTATGACTTTAGCGCCTCTGTCGTGTCCGTCCTGTCCCAATTTAGCGATCATGATACGAGGCCTTCGCCCATCCATTTGAGCAAAGTGGTCTGAGATATCCAATGCGGCTTTAAATTTCTGATCCATCTTTATTTCTTGTGCATACACTCCGGTAATCGTTCTGCCAGTGGCAACAAACCTTCCAAAAACAGTCTCCATAGCCATAGAAATCTCTCCAAGTGTGGCTCTGCATCTGGCTGCATCAATAGCTAAAGTAAGGATATTACCATCTCCAGTCTTTGCACAGGATGTAATCGCTTCCAATGCTTTCTCAACTTTTATAGTATCTCTGGTAGACTTGATTTTGTTAATTAGGGCTATCTGTTGGTTTCGTACTTTAGAATTGTCTACTTTTAAAATATCCAATTCAGTTTCTTGTTCATTTGCGAACTGATTGATACCTATTATATGCTCATTTCCGCTATCAATTCTTGCTTGTTTTGCAGCGGCGGCTTCTTCTATTCGCATTTTAGGAATACCAGCCTCAATGGCTGCGGTCATTCCACCGAGCGATTCTATTTCATCAATATGTTTTCTGGCTTTCTCGACTAATTGTGAAGTTAGGAATTCTACGTAATAAGATCCACCCATAGGATCGATAGCAGAAACGACGTTGATACCGGTCTGAAGATATTTTTGTGTATCTCTGGCTATTTTTGCCGAATAGTCCGTAGGCAAAGCAATGGCCTCATCCAAAGAATTGGTATGAAGGGATTGAGTCCCACCAAAGACGGCAGCCATGGCTTCTATACACGTACGTGAGATATTATTAAACGGATCCTGGGCTGTGAGACTATACCCTGATGTCTGACAATGTGTCCTTAGGGCCAGCGTTTTAGGATTTTTAGCTTCATACTCTGCAACCAATTCAGCCCATAACAGTCGACCAGCTCGCATTTTTGCAATTTCCATAAAAAAATTCATACCTATACCCCAGAAAAATGAGAATCTGGATACAAAATTGTCAATTTCCAAACCAGCTTTCTGCCCTGCTTTGATATATTCCACACCATCACAAACGGTATACGCTAGTTCAAGGTCTGCAGGAGCTCCTGCCTCATGCATATGATAGCCGCTTATAGAGATGCTGTTAAACTTGGGCATATACATTGCTGTAAAACTAAAAATATCTGAAATAAGCCTGATAGACTGAGCCGGCGGATATATGTACGTATTCCTAACCATAAATTCTTTGAGTATATCATTCTGAATCGTACCACTTAGCTTTTCCATTGACACCCCTTGTTCTTCTGCAGCAACAATAAAAAAAGCTAAAACTGGGATGACAGCACCATTCATAGTCATAGAAACAGACATCTCGTCCAGGGGTATTTCCGCAAAGAGTATTTTCATATCTTCCACACTATCTATAGCTACCCCTGCCATTCCGACATCACCCGCTACCCTGGGATGATCAGAATCATATCCACGATGCGTAGCAAGATCAAAAGCCACAGAAAGCCCTTTTTGTCCGGCAGCCAGATTTCTTCTGTAAAAGGCATTACTTTCTTCAGCCGTTGAAAATCCTGCATATTGTCGTATTGTCCAAGGAGAGGTCAGATACATGGTGCTGTAAGGACCTCTCAAAAAAGGAGGCATACCCGCTTGAAAGCCTACATGAGTTAATCCTTGTAAGTCATTCTTGCTAAATAAAGATTTTATTTCTATATTTTCAGGGGTACGCTTGCTTTCTATAGCAGATGTTTTTTTTGGCATAACAACCTCAAATTTTGAAGAGGTAAAGGTATACACTTCACACCGAACTTTTAAATACTAATTAGGTGATTTTAATTAGCATTACATGAGATATATGTAAACCTACTGAGAGTGCCTCTATTAAATTGAACCATATGAATAAATTTCTTCCAGTATGGTTGAAACCAACAATCAAAACACGGAAATAGAATTACTATGCAGCTATCAGTTTCCTTATGGCACTTTTGTTGAGTTTATCTTCCACGTAGATCCTATCCACCACAAATTCTTTAATGTCTTTTTGTGACGGCAATTCAAACATAGCATCCGTAAGTATTGCTTCGCAAAGTGATCTGAGTCCTCGAGCTCCAAGCTTATACTCAAGTGCTTTATCAGCTACGAAATCAATTGCTTCTTTATCAAAAATGAGCTTAATACCTTCCAGCTCAAATAACTTAGAGTATTGTTTTAATAAGGCATTTTTAGGTTCCGTAAGTATGGCCAGTAGTGTTTCTTTGTCCAGTGGCTCAAGATAAGTCAATACCGGTAATCTACCTATCAACTCAGGTATCATCCCAAAATGCCGAAGATCCTGATGGGTTATATACTGAAGCATATTTTCTCGGTCCAGATGCTCTTTTTCATCGCTGTTAAAACCTATGACCTGTGCATTCATTCTCTTGGAAATTACTTTTTCGATACCAGCAAAAGCTCCTCCACAAATAAAAAGAATATTTGAAGTATCAACTTTAATCATTTTCTGCTCAGGATGTTTGCGCCCTCCATGAGGTGGCACATTGACATCAGTACCTTCCAATAACTTCAAAAGTGCCTGCTGTACACCCTCCCCTGATACGTCACGAGTGATAGAAGGATTGTCACTTTTTCTAGCTATTTTGTCAATCTCATCTATATAAACTATACCTTTTTGGGCCGCTTCGACATTGAAATCGCAGGCCTGAAGCAATCGACTGAGCATGCTTTCAACATCTTCGCCCACATAACCAGCTTCAGTAAAAACCGTAGCATCGACTATGGCAAAGGGTACATCCAAAAACTTTGCTATGGTTTTTGCCAGCAGCGTTTTTCCTGTTCCCGTCTCTCCTACCAGAATAATATTCGATTTTTCGATTTCAACATCTCCAATATTTATATTATTCAGTCTTTTGTAATGATTATATACAGCCACCGCAAGGTATTTTTTAGCATCTGTCTGCCCGATCACGTATTGATCAAGAAATGATTTGATCTGAGCCGGCGTGATATTTGAAGGCAAAGAGTCAAAATTTTCATTTTTAGTCCCGCTTTTTTTTGAAGTTTTTAATTCTTCATTGATGATATCATGAGCTTGTTCCACACACGATTCACATATATGGCCGTCTATGCCGGCAATAAGCATTAGTGCATCTCTTTTATCCTTTCCGCAAAAAGAGCACTTGATATTTTCTTTATACTTTGACATCAGATATTTTTATAGTATCTTATCACGCTTTTACAGTAGGAATCTTTCTTTCTAACACTTCATCAACTAATCCGTATTCTTTTGCTTCGGTGGCTGTCATCCAATTGTCACGATCAGAATCCTTTTCGATATCATCAAAAGTTTTTCCGGTATGCTTTGCCATAATATCATACAGTTCATTTCTGAGAGTCTTGATTAGCTTATAAGAAATCTCCATATCTGTAAACTGTCCCTGCATGCCCCCTGAAGGTTGATGTATCATGACTCTGGAATGAGGAAGACATGTTCTCTTACCGTTTTTGCCGGCACATAACAACACAGCCCCCATAGAAGCAGCCAAGCCTGTACAGATAGTGGCTACATCCGGTGAAACGTACTGCATAGTATCGTATATGCCCATTCCTGCTATCACAGATCCGCCGGGACTATTAATAAACATTTGAATGTCTCTTTTTGAATCTGTTGATTCCAGAAATAAAAGTTGCGCCTGAATCACATTAGCAACGTAGTCATTGACAGGAACTCCCATAAAAATGATACGATCCATCATCAATCTGGAAAAAACATCCATACCGACAACATTCATTTGTCTTTCTTCTATTACCTGAGGAGTAAAGCCATTTATGTCAGGAACACTAGTTCCCATATATTTGTCAAGGTGCATGCTGCTCATCCCCATATGGCCTACAGCAAACTTTTTAAACTCATTGTGTGAATACATTAAAATACTTTTAGTTTGTTAAACAATTCTGAAAATAGCAGTAAGCAAATTTCAATGTGTATTAACAACTAAGATCACAAATTGTTAACCTTTTCATTAAGTTCCTTGACTTTTTGTGCAAAATCTTCCTGAGAAATGCTGACTTTGTTCTTTTTGACAATGTCACTGATTCTTGCAAAAATTTTGTTGGCCAATATTTCTTCATAGGCTTTATTGACTTGATCCTTGTCTTTCATCAGTCTCTCAACTGTCTGATTTATAAAAGAATAATCCATGTTAGCGTATGATCTCATGTGAGAAAAAACAGAGTTGGTAAAGTACCTTTTAAGATCATTTTCCTCCACTTGGATCTCATACCTTTTAGCAAGGCTGGACTTCTGCAATGACCATTTCATATTTTTTGCAAATGCACCAAACTCACTTTCAAGCACTTCATCAGATACCTTTTCATTGGATACTTTGAGGTATCTTTTGAGAAATTCTTCAGGTAGTTCTACAATATTATTATCCATCAAATAATCCATGATCTCACGCTGCATGAATTGTTCGGACTGATTGTCATAGTATTTTTTAATATCACTTTCCATAAATGCTCTCAGAGATGCTTCGTCAATAACACTTTCGTCACCGAAAGTAGCAAAAAAACTATCATCCATTACCGCTGGTTCAATTCGTGAAACTTCAGAAATAGTTCCTGTAAACATATTACCGATCTCCTGTTCATTATCCGCAGGTACTTTCAGTAGATATTTGCGTATGTGTTCATGATCTTTATTCTCAAGTTTATACACATCAAAAGTAATGTTGTCACCAATTTTTTTTGTTAGGAGTTCATTTTTTACTGACTCATCATCGATAATGTTTACGAGCATAGTGATAGAAGTTTTCCAACCATCTTCTTTTATTACATTTCCATCCAGTTCTTCTGATTCCAGTTTGATCATATCCATGGTTTGGATGATATCTGTAGCTTCTATTCTCTTACCAAGACGCCTTCTGGCAGCTGTTACCTCTTCATCAACCAAACTATCTTCGATGGCAACATCATAAAAAGTATAACTGTCAGACTCCGATGCACCCACAATATCCAATTCAGGCGCTATTCCCACATCAAAACTAAAAACATAATCTTTGGGTTGATTCACATCAAGGTTCAGAACATGATTTTCATCCTCATTGGCCAGTGGCTGACCAAGATAATTAATATTCTGTTCGTCAAGATATCCAAATAATTTATCCTGCAGGGTTTGGTTGATTACCTCTGCAAGTATTGATTTGCCGTACATCTTCCTGATAACGCTGTCTGGAGTTTTCCCTTTTCGGAATCCTTTAAGTTGTGCCTTGCCTTTATATTTTTTTATCTCACTTTCAAACTTTGATGTATAATCCGATGGCTCAAGAGTAATATCTAAAGTTAGGTGTAAATGGTCGGTTTCTTTTCTAACAATCTGCATAGAAAAATGATATGAATTTTAGTAAATAATGTGAAACATGTTATTGCTAATCAGATGAAGTGTCGCAATTTTTTTGAGTTATCTTAAAGAGTGTGCGGGTGGAGGGACTCGAACCCCCAAGCCTCGCGGCACCAGATCCTAAGTCTGGCGTGTCTACCAATTTCACCACACCCGCATTTCTTCAGAACTATGCTTTTTTTGAAAAGCGGTGCAAAGATATAACAATCTCTATAAAATAAAAAGGAATCATCCATATTTCGGAAAATAAAAATTAATCGGAAAATCATCTGCTTTTGTAATTCGTGCTGAGTAAATCTGACACCTTACTTCACTACAACATGGTGTACTTCACTCAACTTCCTTTGTATATCCTGAAGCTTTTCTTCGAGCATTCTATTAAAAGTAAATTTGGAATCTGAAAAACTCAGATGCGCATAATACTGCCATACTTCTGCGATATCTGCATAATTGATCTGATAGGGCAAGTATGCTTCATTATCGGAAATGAGCATGAGTTGATTGGTTTTTGGGTCATTTTTTACGCGTTTGTACACTACACCCTCTGCTTTGCTTATGATGACATAAGTTTTCCCTGCTTTGATATCTTGGAGCCTTTCCAAATAGGCACAAATCACAATGCTCCCAGGCTCCATCGGCATCATAGAGTCACCATGTATCTCGAATCCTCTGTATGTTCCTTGTGGAATATTGGGGAAGGCAATCTTGGGCAGGTCTCTGATGTACTCAGGGTCAGCAAAAGACTCCAGATAGCCTGCTTCAGCTTTAGTTTCTACCAATTCTATATTGCTGTTATTGTCTCCGTCGACAGAGATAGCGAGAACACGGAAATCGCGATTGCGAATGATCTCCAGGTCACGGTGGCTTAGATTGGAGCGTATCAGTTCATCAATCTTCACATCAAATATGTCAGACAACCTGATGATGATATCGATGCTGACCTGAGTATGCCCGCGCTCATAGTCGCTGAGGGAGGATCGCGGAACGGAGAGTTTTTCGGATAACTCCTGTTGAGAGAGCTTATGTTTGTTGCGGAGATATTTAATGTTTTGGCCTATCATGGATATTTTATTTGTTGATAGAGTGATTTTATTGAGATCAAAAGTCTAAATTTATGTTTTAAGTTCAAAATCCAATGGCTCGCTTTCATTTCCATTGATTACGATAGAAATTTTATGAATGCCTGAATAATGTCTCCGGGTAGTCAAATCCTGAAAACGATGTTGTTTTATAAGTTTTTGTGGCTGTTGCGGTGTCATAGATTTTTCTGCTATTTTAAATATCTTTTTAGAGTGCTTTCCTCCCGCTTTGACATACCATATATTGTATTCTATTCTGAAAATAGCAATTTGATCATTTTGATTGGTCAATATAAATGAAAACGTCATAATATCATCAGCCGTAATGATATTATGATCGAGTGTAAAACTTTCAATTATATATGGGATATGCTGTGGTGTGCCGAATATGTGAAGGATTTCCGGGTCGCCTTTTTTCAGCAAGGTACGTGCCCCGTGTCTGAGTATCCAGTCTGTATTTTCTGATTTGCCTTTCCATTTTTTAATAAAATCTATGACTATGCCGGGATGATCTTTAGAAATATCATTGAGATTATTGGCGACACTCTTGCGTACATACAGAGATGGGTCATTTATCAACTTCTCCAATATCGGCATGACGGGCTTGGGGTCATCTATCAGCATTTTGAGTTGCGTACCCCAGGGCAGTCTCGGTCTGCAACCTTCAGAAGCATACCGGCGCACATTTTCGTTTTTATGGCTTGCCCACCATAACATCTGCCGCATCATTTCTTTGGGATATCGGATGATAAAAGCCCTTCCCGCAAACTCAAAACTGACAAACTGAGTAATGTGCTCTATAGCAAAAACAGATATTTTCAGATCATCCAGACCGTATTCGGCAATGATATCCGCCAGAAAAATATATTCCAGATTCTGATCCTTCACACCACGCTTTCGCAATAGATCTATTAGCTGCAATATGGTTTTGACTTTTTCATTGTATTCTTCGGGTAGGATTTTCGCGGTTGTATGAGCCAGAAAAGCCATCCTTTGCTTCAACTCAAGTGAAGCCCAGTGAGCTGTATTGAATGAAGCTATGAATAAGTTTTTATCAAATGACGGGATTACTTCTGCCAGAGCATCAGCGTAGATAGCAAAAAATGTAGGATTGTATATATGTTTGAGTAATTCGGCCATACTACTACTATGAATGGATATTATTAAAAAAATATTTTGGCAAAGATATACATTTATTCTAAAATGACGTAAATTGCGACTTTATTTTGACGACATAAACGACATTTTTAATAAATGAATGACGAACAATTGAACGAAGAACAACCGAACAACCGAACAACCGAACAACCGAACAACCGAATGACCGAATGACCGAATGACCGAATGACCGAATGACGAACAATTGAACAATCTGAATGATAAACAACCGAACAACCGAATGATGAACAATTGAAGAACGAAATTAAATTAATGGAAAATAATGGAAATTAAAAAGAGATTTGACAATACTCCTTTATTGGAAAGGTTTAAAAAATGGTGTTATTCTTGTCTTGATAAAGTAAAGTCCTTAGAGAATAACAATGAAAATAAAGTAATCATAAATCAATTGGTACGATCCGCTACAAGTTCCTACATGAATTACCGAACAGTCAACAGAGCTAAATCAAAAGCAGATATGATAAACAAACTCAAGATTGTTGAAGAAGAAACCGATGAGTCAATCGGTTGGCTTGAAATGATTCAAGATAGAAATAATATAAAGACTTCTGATGTATGTAAAGAAGCGGACGAACTCCTAAAAATAGTAGTATCATCTATTGCAACACTTCGGAAGAGCACTTGAACAACCGAATACTTGAACACTCGAACACTTGAACACTTGAACAACCGAACAACCGAACACTTGAACAACGGAACACTTGAACAACCGAACACTTGAACACTCGAACACTTGAACACTTGAACTTAGATCCTTCGTCGTTCAGATCGCTCGAATCACTCGTCGTTCAGATCGCTCGAATCATTCAAATCATTTAAACCATGTACGATCGCGCTATACTCCATCTAGATCTCGACTCCTTCTTCGTATCGGTCGAGTGCCTCAAAAACAGCAGCCTTCTCGGATTGCCGCTGCTCATCGGCGGCACGTCCAATCGCGGTGTTGTCGCCTCGTGCAGCTATGAAGCGCGACGATTTGGTGTTCACTCCGCCATGCCCATGAAGATGGCACTGCGGCTCTGCCCACAGGCCACCATCCTCCGGGGTGACATGGATAGCTATTCCAAATACAGCGGTATCGTCACCGACATAATCGCTGAAGAAGCACCCGTATATGAAAAGGCATCCATCGATGAGTTTTATCTCGATCTGAGTGGTATGGATCGGCATTTTGGTTGTTTCAAGTGGTCTTCAGAGTTGCGTCAAAAAGTAATCAAAGAATCCGGGCTGCCGATATCCTTTGGTCTCTCTGTCAATAAAACCGTCTCCAAAGTAGGTACCGGCGAGGCCAAACCCAATGGCACCAAACACATCCCCAACGGTACCGAAAAAGGATTTCTCGCACCACTACCCGTGGGTAAGATACCCGGTGTAGGCGATCAGACGCACAAAAAACTCAACTTCATGGGCGTGCGTACCATAGACACACTCAGCCAGATACCTATCCGACTGCTCGAGCGTGAATTCGGTAAGCCGGGACGTAGCCTGTGGGAAAAAGCCAACGCCATAGATCATACACCCATCGTACCCTACCACGAGCAGAAGTCCATGTCCAAGGAGCGTACATTTGTAGAAGATACTCTCGATGTCACCATGATGAAACATCTACTCCTCGACATGGCGGACAAACTATCCTTTGAGCTGCGCGCATCCAGTAAACTCGCCTCCACGATCACTGTCAAGATCCGCTACGCCGACTTCAACACCTATACCAAACAAAAAAATATCTCCTATACGTCCAACGACCGTCTCTTAGGCCAACAAGTCCTCGACATCTTCGACAAGCTATACGAACGTCGCCAACTCATCCGTCTCATCGGCGTCAAGTATAGCGGTCTCGTGCAGGGCAGTTACCAGATCAATCTATTTGACGATACGATGGAGCATATACAACTCATGCAGCAGATGGACAGGATCAGGAGACGCTTTGGTGCTGACGCCATCATGCGCGCGAGCGGGCTGGTGAAGGCTAAGGTGTTGCGGGATCAGTTGCCGGTGGATGGTGGGTGATGGAGTTAATTAATTAGAATCAGATATTAAAGATTTCATTGTCTTCAAGAGAAATTTTATTTGATTATTTTGAGCATTTATTATTTCTTTGACTGTATTTTTATCAATGCCAGTAGCTTCAATTTTTTCGAAAACAATGATACCTAAAGGATTAGTTGCATCATGATTATCAAATCGATAGATATAGAAAGATTTACTTCGCATATTGATGTTTTGTAATACTTCGTCACTTATATTACACTTTGATTTTACATGAGATTTATATTGTGTTCCTGCTCCCTTCCACATTGGAATATCTTTTATTTCAAACTCTCCATCTTCCCATCCCATTGCAATAAATCCCTCATTATCTGGGTATTCACCTCTACCTATTTTATTGTATGTAGGATTTTGAGAATATCTCCCTAATAATATAAAGTTTTTACCTGTGTGCTTATACAAACTTACTCTTCCATTCCCACTTGTTTCAGTAAAAAATAAAGCAAAAATACTCTTCAAATTATCACTACACAGTTTATAGTATTCGCTGCGGATAGTTACTAGCTTTTGATTTGCGTCATCCAATAAAGTTACAACTTGATTCAAGTTTTTCAATTTACTCTTTTCGTAAGCTGATAAAAGTATACCAATAACTCCAAATATAACGCCTATCACAACTAAATAATTATTGATTTCTTCCCAACATTTCCCAAATGCGACTAATTCTGTCTTTTCTGATTTTATATCAGCTAATAACAACTTAACCCCCTAAATAACTGGACACAAATTTAAATAAATAATTAATAAATTTGCAGTTATGGGAACACACAGAAAAACATGGAGTAAATCTGA
>JAYTNJ010000142.1:0-16603 GCA_043748345.1 Saprospiraceae bacterium | reverse complement strand
GCGCAAATGGCTGCAATGATAATAGGTGCTCCACAGGCATTGAAGGCGTATAGTCAAATTAATGTGCTACATAATTTAATAAGAACATAGCCTTTAAATATTGTATAAAAGATTGATGTGAATTATATTAATTTTCTATTGATATTTTGTTAGTATAAAATTTTGTCAATAATACAATACATTGTACCTTTTACCGAAAATAATTTATTTCACCACTAGATTTAGATATTTCAAAATTTTACTTTAAACATTTAACAATATTTTTATGAGTGTAGATACAAAAAATATCCGGAATGTCGTCCTCTTGGGCCATTCCGGTTGCGGGAAAACAACACTGGCCGAAGCAATGCTTTATGAGTCAGGTGCTATCAGTAGAATGGGTACAATAGCCAGCGGTAACACAATGTCGGATTACTCACCTATTGAACAGGAAAGAGGAAATTCGCTTTTTTCTTCATTGATGCATGTAAAATGGCGAGATTGTAAAATTAATATCCTAGATACACCAGGATTTGATGATTTTATTGGAGAGGTAGTATGCTCACTTAAAGTAGCAGATACGGCAATAATGCTTTTAAATTCTGCTCATGGTGTTGAAGTCGGAACAGAAATTCTTTGGGATTATGTCAATGATTTTAAGACCCCAACTATTTTTGTTATCAGCCAGATTGATCATGAAAAATCTGACTTTGACACTACCCTTGAGCAGACAAAAGAAAGATTTGGAACTAAAGTAATGGCTGTACAATATCCTTTGAATCAAGGAACAGGATTTAACGCCATTATTGATGCAATCCGAATGGTAATGTATGTTTTTGGGCCTAATGGGGGTAAACCAGAAAAGAAACCTATTCCTGAAAGTGAAATGGCCAAAGCTATGGAAATGCATAATGCATTAGTTGAAGCAGCGGCTGAAAATGAAGAAGGACTGATGGAAAAATTCTTTGATCAGGGAACTTTAAGTGAAGAGGAATTGACAGTCGGATTAAGAATAGCGTTAGCTCATCAGCAAATTTATCCAGTCTTTTGTTGTTCTGCTCTTCAGGATAAAGGCAGTGGAAGGATTATGGGCTTTATAAATGATGTTGCTCCTTCACCTGCCGATGTTCCTCCTTTCTCTCTTGTAGGTGGAAAAACTATGCGATATGATGCAAAAGCACCTTCTTCTTTATTTATTTATAAAACTATATCAGAATCGCAAGTAGGCTTGGTAAGCTATTTTAAGGTTTATGCCGGCACAGTAAGGGCGGGAGATGAATTTATCAACACAAAAAATGGCACTCATGAAAGAATAAGTCAGGTCTTTGAGTCAGAAGGTAAAGTCAGAAATACAATTGATTATATCCAAGCAGGGGATCTTGGAGTTACACTAAAACTTAAAAACTCCCATACCAATAATACGTTAAATGCAAAAGGAAATACTTTTGAAATTGCTCCTATTCCCTTTCCTGAACCAAGGATACGAACAGCTGTGGTACCACCTAGTAAGTCCGATATGGAAAAGCTAATTAAAGCTTTACATCAAGTAGAAGAAGAAGATCCAACCCTTAAAATAGAACAGTCAGCTACACTTAAACAAACCATTATACACGGACAGGGACAATTGCACTTGGATTTGATTCGATATAGAATAGAAAAAACATTTGGGGTTCATATGGAATTCGAAAAACCAAAGATACCTTACCGAGAAACGATCACAAAAAGTGCTAATGAGATATACAGACATAAAAAACAGAGTGGAGGAGCTGGACAATTTGCTGAAGTCCACATGCGCATAGAGCCTTTTCATGAGGGAATGGCAAATCCAGAAGGACTTTCTGTCAGGCACATAGAAGTTGATGACCTTGATTGGGGCGGAAAACTAGCGTTTTATTGGTGTGTCGTAGGAGGCACTATCGACTCTAAATACTCCAGCGCAATTAAAAAAGGAATAATGCAAAAAATGGTAGAAGGGCCACTCACAGGATCCAACTGTCAGGATATCAGGGTTTCTGTTTTTGATGGTAAGATGCACCCTGTAGACTCAAACGATATGGCTTTTATGCTAGCTTCCGTTGGCGCTTTTAAAGCCGCTTTTAAAAATGCTGGACCGCAAATACTTGAACCAATTTATGACGTAGAAATATTGTGCTCAGATGCAACTATGGGAGATATAATGGGTGACCTTCAGACTCGACGTGCGATTATTATGGGAATGGACTCTGACGGTCATTATCAAAAGATCAAAGCGCGGGTTCCAATAGCAGAAATGTACAAATATTCAACTGCACTAAGATCATTGTCACAAGGTAAGGCAAAATTCTCAAGAAAATTTGCTGATTATATAGCTGTACCTCCTGATATTCAGCAAAAATTGATTGCTGAACATAAGGAAGAGGAAGAAGAACATCATTGATCGGTTTTTATTTCATAAATCCCTGCCAGGATAACTTCTGTCAGGGATTTATTCTCTTTCAAAGTTTGCTATTTTATTGTTTTCGGCCATTCTTGCTGTTTTTTTTATACGGTCAATTTTTGTTTCAGTTTTTCGGGCATTAAAAATCCACTCAAGAATTCCCCGCTTTGTAGATCTTGAAAACCTTTCCCAGTTTGTTGATGCTTTAATATTTTCATTAAAAAGAATTTGAACTCATCAGGAATTATGATGTCTTCTACGTTGTCCAAAGCATCCCATGTGCCCATTGATTTTGCATAGTTGACAGTTTCTAAACCAGGTTGTGCCATTAAGTTATTATTTATAAGTCGTTCTACTTTTAATTTATTGACACGACTCCAGTTACTTTTTGGGTTCCTTTTTGCAAAGTATTGATACCAGCTGATTTCATCCCTTTTATTAATTTTACTATCAATCCAGCCGTAGCATAAAGCTTGGTCTACAGCCTCGTCATATGAGATAGAACGAATGCCGCTTTCCTTTTTAAACAAGATTAGAAAGATTGACTTTTCCTTCTCACAATTTTGATTTAGCCAAGATCGCCACGCCTGTATATCCTCAGCATAAAAAGTAATACAATTCTTATACTTCTCCATTTTTGCTGAATTGATATTTTGTTACTTAAATATGTGAATAATGCAAAAAAAATATAAATTTGATGTAAAATCAAAATAATATGGCTGTTACAGGTGCTTCCGGATCGACTGATAGTTCACATAATAAATTGAAACCTTCATTATCATTCTCCAGCATTATAAATATGAATGTTGGATTTTTTGGAATTCAGTACAGCTTCGGTCTTCAGCAAAGCGCAGTAAATCCAATATATGATATGCTTGGAGCTTCTGCTCACGAAATTCCGATTCTTAATATAGCTGGTCCCGTTACCGGGCTACTTATTCAGCCTATCATAGGGGCCATGAGTGACAAAACATGGGCACCAAAATTCGGACGTCGAAAGCCATATTTTTTCATAGGAGCACTAATATGTAGCTTATGTTTGTTGGCTTATCCTTTCAGCAGCACATTATGGATGGCAGCTGGTCTATTGTGGATACTCGACGTCGGAAATAATACAGCAATGGAACCTTACAGGGCATTTATTGCTGATACTCTCAACACAGAACAACAACCACTAGGTTTTCAGGCACAGAGCTTTTTTACTGGCTTCGGTCAGACGGTTGCCAATGTATCCCTTTTTATATTTCCATTGATGTTTATTGGACAAACCGGTTCGCTACCTACCTGGGTGTATGCTTCCTTTTTTTTAGGTGCAATCTGTTCTATAGGCTCTGTATGGTGGAGTATGCGGACTACCAATGAAATACCACCAACAGCAAAGGAAATTGCAATAATAGATCATTACAATGCAGGTAAACCCAATAAAACATTTCAGTTTTTTGGTTATATGATAGCAGTATCGATTGTTCCGGCACTGACTTATTATCTTCTAACTTTATCGCTTGGAACTAATATTGCCAATTTTATGATACTACCAATCTTTTTTAGCTGGATATTTTTATTGGCCCGTTTGCTTGAAAAAAATAAACATATTGAATCTATAAATGCCATCTACTTATTAGTTTCTCCTCTGATAGAGATTATAGATTCAATAAAAACCATGCCACGAGTGATGTGGCAACTCGCCATTGTCTATCTTTTTCAATGGTATGCACTTTTTTGTTACTGGCAAAATAGTTCTAAAAGTGTTGCATTGTCGGTATGGAATGCTACTCCGGCAGGCAATCCCGAATTGTATGAAGAAGCTGTTAGTTGGACTGGTTTGGTGAATGGTTGGTACAATATAGTTACCTTCCTGTCAGCATTCAGCCTTGTATATTTTGCAAAAAAGTATAGTAGTAAATATGTACATTTTTTCTGTCTTATCATAGCCGGAATAGGTTTTATAGTGTTTCCTTTTATTGCAAATAAATATTTACTTTTTGTAGCTATTTCTGGATTTGGTGTCGGTTGGGCGAGTATGATGGGAATACCTTACCTTATGGTGGTAAATGACATTCCTAAAGAACGATATGGAGTTTATATGGGAATAATCAACATGATGATCGTCGTTCCTATGATAATACAGACACTTACTTTTGGTTTTATCTTGGAGCACTTCTTAGATAATGATCCACGAAATGCTATAATTTTTGCAGGAATTCTTCTTTTGATAGCATCTATTGCAACACTTAGAATAAAGCCAAGTATAACTTTAACCTAGGTCATAAGAAATTAGATTGGATCAATATTGCTTAATAAATCTAAAAATTATTAAACAATCATTCCTTTTCTATTCTGACTTTAGGTTCAAGCCTTGGCCAAACATTAGTACCTCTGTCTATATCAGCCATCCTCTTGGAAGCATCGATTTCTATACTTTCAATTTCACTCAATTTTTGAATAATTTTAAAGCTATAAGTGGGGTGGGTCCAAGCCCAATCTTCCATTAACTTATAATTATTAAAATTCCGGTCTCCTTTCTTCTCTCCCCTCATTAATTCCTGAGGAATATAATATTGATATAGTTTTCCGTCTTTGGTTTTTACCGTTATGTCGAGTGGCATAGGAACGAGTCCCTTATTTTTTAATATAATAGTTTTATCTTTAATCCCTTCTATTTCATAATCAATAGTATATGTAGTATGAACAAAATATTCTCTAAACCAATCCAATTCAAGTCCACTCACTTTTTCCATAACCCTAAAAAAATCGTTTGCATTGGGGTGCTTAAATTTCCATGTTTCGAAATAAGTTAACATGCACTTTTCAAATGACCCTTCACCAACAATGTATTTTAATTGTTCTAATAATACTTCTCCTTTTGTATATGATGCAACTCCATAAGCCGTATTTGATAGATAATGATCAGAATGGGTGATAAGAGGTTCTTCTTTCCCACTTAATGCAAAATTAATGTAACCATTTATATCTCTATTATGTGGATTTTCTACAGGTTCACCAGGAATTAACTTTTTTAATCTAAGATGATTCATGACTTCATTGCTGGCATATGATGTGAATCCTTCGTCCATCCAGGGATATAGTGCTTCATTCGAACCTAAAACCATCTGAAACCAACTATGCATCAATTCATGCACAGCAACGCCAACCAAACTTGGTAAAGTCCTATTTCCTGTTATTAAAGTAGCCATGGGATATTCCATACCCCCATCACCACCTTGAATAAAAGAGTATTCTGAAAACGGGTATTTACCAAATTTTCCGTTGATAAATTTGAATGCTTCGTTCATAATTAAAGGTAACTTTTCCCAATTTTCAGAAGTTTTCTCTCCAGGCTGAAAAAAATACCTGATAATTGTGCCATCATCATTCTTAAAAACAATTTGTTTATAATCAGGGTCTGCTGCCCACACAAAATCATGCACATTTTTCGCTTGAAAGCTCCATGTCATTTTACTGTCTTTTGATTTCGGCTCTGTGATAGTATATCCAAACCCTATTTTTTCGGAATTCTGCAGAGTTCCTGTTGCAGCAATTACGTAATTTGATGGCATGGTGATATTTACATCAAAATCGCCCCAAATACCATAAAATTCACGCGCTACATAAGGATTTGCATGCCATCCCTGATAATCGTAATTACACATTTTAGGGTACCATTGTGCCATGGAATAATCTATACCTTCAGCATTAAATCTTCCTGACCTTCTGATTTGTAATGGAACCTGCCCCTTAAATTCCATCTCAAAGGTAACTGTAGAATTTGGCAATATTGGGTCATTGAGTTTCACTTCCAAAATCGTACCTACCGTTTTATGAAGGACTTTTTTACCATTTAATTTTAAACTATTTACCCATATAAAACCCTGTTCATGGGTAGCAAGTTTGACTATTCGTTCTCCTACCCTTTTATCTGGATCGGCAATAGTTCTGGATCTGACATCCATCATACTATTAGGCTGAAAAGCATTAAAATATAAATGATAAAAAACTCTGATCAGGGTATCAGGGCTATTATTTGTATACTGCAAAACTTGAAAACCATTAAACTGATGTTTTTTAACATCAAAGTCTATGTCCATTTTATAATTTACAGCTTGCTGCCAACGATCGGATTGACCAATCGAATCACAGTATAAAAAAAATTGGAGTAAAAAAAGTATCGAATATCTATTCATGGTTAAGAACAATCTAAAATTTTAAAAAATTGGAATCAGGTAAAATTTGGAATCTCATCTTTTCCATTTTCAACTTTTGTAAAAAGGTATGAAAATCCAGGCCAAAAATATTTCTTTTTACAAATTATGATAAAAGTAATTCCTGCAATTAAAAAAGCATAAACCATTAGCATCGGGTTGATTTGATGACTAATGAAAAGGCTGTCAGTTTGTAATACACTTCCTTCATAGGTAAATAAAGTCGCGCCAAAGATATTAGTAGCTGCATGGACTCCCAGAGCAAGTTCCAGTCCATCATCCATAACTGTAATAATTGCCAAAAACAAGCCTGCCATTACATAATATGTCTGCATTGTCCAAAAGCCATATTTGGCGACTTCCGGATTTGTACCATGCACTAATCCAAATAGTAGACTCGAAAATAAAATTGGTATCCACTTATTTTTAGAAAAATAAGCCAAACCTTGCATTATATAGCCTCTGAAAAACAATTCTTCAAAACTGGTTTGTACAGGTAATAATAGAAATGAAATAATCAATAATGGCAAAAACCCTGTCGGATTCCATCTGAAAGTATAATTTGAAGGATCAGAAAAATAATTTATGGCTTCAAATCCCAAAGAAAGTAAAAACCAAAATAAAAAACCAAATAATATTTTGGAATAGTTTATTCTTGCGAAAGGAGTAATTAATTTTAGAAAATCTTTATTATGAATAAATCTGACGACAAGGTACAATCCTATCATGGCAAAAATAAACATTGAAATCAATAGAATAAATATAATATTTTTATCCATACCTAATGAAGTAAAATCCATTGTAGTCTCAAATTTTTGTAAAGCTAAAATACCTGAATCATAATCTTTAGCATTCATTATTATCGCCACATACAAAAGCAACTGCCCTATGAAATAAAATAAAAATATAGCAATAATACCTATAAAATACCTCCACCAGCTATTTAGTCCGAGATATACCTGTTTTAAATACATTTGAGATTTTCTAATTTTCGTCAAATATATACATTCCATTTGGTTAATGTAGTTTTACAAACTATAAATAAAGCTACTATTAATTATGAGTATCAAAACTCTTATTTTTTTAATAAGGTAGTGAGATTAGGAAGTATTAATGACGGCGTTTAATATTTTTTGTTCCTCTTAAAGGCATTCAACTTAAAGCTGCTTGCTTTGCGAGTACCAAAATAATTTTGCTTCAAAAATCTTTTTTCAGACATGGAAATATGATTATATTTGCAAAATAAAAATAAAAAATGGAAAGAAGCAATAAAGTACTACTGGTAATTTTGATCATGTTTGTATTTGCTTTTTCAAGATTAATACCACATATCCCTAATTTTACCCCTTCGGAAGGAATAGCGATCTTCGGAGCAGCCTATTTAGGAAAAAAATATCTTGCTGTCATTTTGCCTTTATTTTTTATTTATATAACAGATTTTATTATCAATAATACAGTGGCAAGAGATTATTTTACAAATACAGATGGAATAGTATGGTTTTCTAATTATATGATATTCAATGCAATTGCTTTAATTCTTATTGTATTAATAAGTAATAAACTACTCATTAAAGTAAACTTTAAAAATGTCTTTCTCTCAGCTCTAACAGCATCTTTTCTGTTTTTTATTGTCTCCAATTTCGGAGTACTTTTTAGTTCTACATCTATTTATTCAAAAGATATCTCAGGTCTGTTACAGTGCTATGTTGCTGGATTACCTTTCTTTAGAAATTCTTTGTTAAGTACCTTGTTCTTTACATCAATTATTTTTTCAAGTTACTATATTATAACTGCATTATATTACAGTAAGTCAAAGCAAACTTCTGCCATAAATGATTAATCAAACCATAATCCAAATCTAATTGAGGGTGGTGGTTATTATGAAAATTCTTATTTATTAAATAAATGCTATTGTTAAAATTACAAACGAAACTTTAGTCCACAAAATGACACGATAACATGCATAAGACTTTCCCAGTTATTTAGCAAACCACCTGATTATTAAGGTCAAATTAAAATTAATATCAAAATGAGTATTGAAAAAAATCTAGTTGTTTCACTTCATTATATACTTACTGAAGATTCTGAAGATGGGGAATTGCTGGAAGAAACTTATAATTCGGATCCGCTTGCTTTCATTTTCGGAACAGGTATGATGCTTCCGGGCTTTGAAGAGCACCTTGAAGATATGGTTGCCGGTGATACGTTTTCATTTACTTTAAGCACCGATGAAGCATACGGCGAGTATGAAGATCAGGCAGTTGTAGAAATTCCGATAGGTAGTTTTGAAGATGAATCAGGAAATATAAACAGAGAAAATTTTTTAGCAGGTTTGCCACTTACTATGCATGACCGTGATGGAAGAAGCTTTCAGGGTGTAATAATTGAGCCCAAAACAGAATCAATTATAGTAGATTTTAACCACCCCATGTCAGGAAGGACTTTGCATTTTAAAGGTGAAATCCTTGATGTAAGGCCGGCGACTCCGTCTGAGCTTGATCATGGACACATACATCCGGGAGGATTGGATCATGATTAAAAGTTATAGCACAAAATACAGTAATTGATGAAAGTTTCAGGACATATCATTGATATTCTGAAGCGTAAAATTTTTAGTGGCACTATCAATTTTGATAAAGGCACTATTCTATCTGTGGAACAAAGCGAGAATGTTCCTGACCAATATTTACTACCTGGATTTATTGATGCGCATATTCATATAGAAAGTTCAATGGTTACACCTTATGAATTTGCAAAAACTGCATTGGGCCACGGTACTGTGGCTACTGTTTCTGACCCTCATGAGATTGCAAATGTATGTGGCTTGGAAGGCGTTAATTATATGATTGAAAATGCTAAATCTGCTGGATTAAAGTTCTTTTTTGGTGCACCTTCATGTGTTCCGGCCACTACATATGAAAATGCAGGCGCCATTATTAATACAGATTTGATAGATAATCTTTTGGCACGTAATGACATATGGTATCTAGCTGAAATGATGAACTGGCCGGGGGTATTGCATAATGACCCTGAAGTCCTGGCTAAAATCAAAATCGCCCAAAAACATTTAAAACCTGTCGATGGCCACGCGCCAGGGCTTTTGGGATTAGATGCAGAAAATTATATTTCAAAAGGCATGTCTACAGATCATGAATGCTTCACAATAGAGGAAGCTCAAAATAAGTTGGCCTTTGGAATGAAAATTATTATCAGAGAAGGATCTGCAGCTAAAAATTTTGAAGCCTTGCATCCACTCATAGGTTCAAATCCTGATATGGTTATGTTTTGCAGCGATGATAAGCATCCTGATGACCTAATAGAAGGCCATATAAATTTAATGGTAAAAAGAGCTATAGCGTTGGGATATAACATCTTTGATGTTCTTAAGATTGCATGTATTAACCCTATAAAACACTACAAATTGCCTTTGGGCTCTTTAGTGCCCGGCGATCCTGCTGATTTTATCATCGTAGGTGACTTAAAAGATTGGTGTGTAACAAACAATTACATAAATGGAGAATTAATTTATTCCGATGGCAACTGCATGCTTGCGAATAAAAATATAGATCTAATTAATAAGTTTAACTGCTCTGAAATTGATATAAAATCATTAGAAAATGTAAATTCTTCCAAAACTATTCCGATCATCAAAGCATTAGATGGATCTCTTATTACCGAAAAAAATTGGGAAAGAGCTAAAGTAATCAACGGATTAAATGTTTCTGATATAGAAAGAGATATTCTTAAAATCTGCGTTATCAATCGATATACGCCATCAAAACCTGCTGTTGGATTCATTCAAGGTTTTGGTTTGAAAGGTTTTGCTATAGCATCAACGGTGGCGCATGACTCACATAACTTAATAGCATTAGGAGATGATGATGGGCTAATTTGTAAAGCAGTAAATTTACTCGTACAATCTAAAGGAGGTCTTGCTGCCGTTTCAAAAGAAGATAAAATGCTACTGGAATTGCCCATAGCCGGATTAATGAGTGATAGATCAGTTATAGAGATCGGAAAAACTTACGAAGAAATATCAGCATTTGTAAAAAATAATGGTTGTAAACTATCATCACCCTTTATGACATTATCATTTATGGCTCTATTAGTGATACCTAAAATTAAAATAAGTGACTTAGGTATGTTTGATGCTGAAACTTTTACTTTCTATTGACCATTTTATGCAAAGCACACTTTTCAACCTTAAATTAACGTTAATCATATTCAAATGTAGAAAATGAAATATTTAAACACTATTTTGATATTTTTTATTTTGACAACTATTTACTCTTGCATAAAAGAATCTTCTATTTCTTTTGTTGTTCCGTCAAAATATAGATTTAATAGCCCCAACCTTGAAAATAAAGATGTTTATCTGGTTGATCAGGTAACTAAAAAAGCAAAAATTATTACTGATAGCTTGGGAAGTTTTAATAGGCCAAATAGTGAGATTTCTGATAGTGTAAATGCAATAATATCCAAAGAATTTACATCAAACTCACTACGGGCCATAACTTTTAACTCCGACAATACGGCACTGCTTGAATTTGGAAAGCTGGACACACTTGGTAGCAGAGATACTATAATATCAACAATATCTACAAATACGAAATATTCATTCACTGGTAATCAGATAAAGTTTGATGCCTACCCTGATTTTTTTATAACCCTGACCAATTCTTTTCTTGAGCTTCATTTCTGTCAGCAATTTACTTTAAGGAGTCAAAAAACTCAAGGGGGGACTAGTGTGAAAAAATATTTTAAAGGTAATTGTACGAATGCAGAACCGTCAGCGGTAATTAATAATATAATCATGCTTAACCCTTCGATATTATATGATACAATTTCATTGGAGTATGTAAATTATATATATTCAACCTATTAAATATATTCAAAATCACTTGTTGAGTTCTAGCCAGGCTGATACATTGTGCGATATTCGCTTTTCAATATTTTCCGTATCGGTTTTATTAAATGGTAATCCTGTTATAATTTCATATAATTGTATATATCTATTTGAGATTTCCCACACAAAGTCATCGGGCATAAATGGCATTAGCTGGCCCGTAAGTCCCTGAAAGCCATTTAGTATGAGCCATTCTCTGACGAACTCTTTGGATAATTGAATCTGGGAAAGACTGTCAGCCTGCCGTTTCTCATAACCATCCAAATAAAAATATCTTGAACTATCGGGAGTATGAATTTCATCAATCAGTATAATCTTATCCCCTACTTTTCCAAACTCATATTTAGTATCAACCAGGATCAGCCCGCGTTCTTCCGCCATTTTAGTACCTCTGTCAAACAACAATCGCGTATATTTTTCTAATATAGTCCAATCGTCTTTGCTTACAATATTTTGACTTATTATATCTTCAACTGAAATATCCTGATCATGCCCCGTTGATGCTTTTGTAGTTGGGGTGATTATGGGAATAGGGAATCTATCATTTTCTTTCATGCCTTTGGCTAGCTCAACACCGCATAATGTCCGAATTCCTGCTTTATAAGTTCTCCAGGCATGGCCCGAAAGATAACCTCTTATGACCATTTCGATTTTGATGGGGCTAGTTTTAATTCCGACAGAAACATTTGGATCAGGGCATTCTACAAGCCAATTAGGAACTATATCGGATGTAGCTTTAAGAAAATACCGTGCTATCTGATTGAGCACCTGACCTTTAAATGGAATAGCCTTTGGTAGAATGTGATCAAAAGCAGAAATTCTGTCTGTAGCTACCATCAGAATATTATCTCCCAAGTCATATACATCTCTTACTTTTCCATGATATACACTCTTTATTTCCTTAAAATCAAGAGTAGACCCAGATAAAGCATATGGCTCGGGTTTCATAAAAATCAGGACTTAGTATTATTAAATATTAGTTATGGAATTTCTGTCAAAAAGAATTTCTTTTAATTCCTTGAGTGCTTTATATTCATGTGGAAGCACCTTCTTAAAAGCTTCTTTTACTGCAAAGTAAGCACCTTTTTCACTTCCCGGTAAATTCTCTTTTACAATAGATTTGAGTAGTTTTACATCATGTTTTAACATTCCTCTGATAGAAGGGATATCATGCCAATCGCCTTCTATTGCGAGTGTCTTAATATTATGTCCATTTTCATCTTCTATCGAATCGAGATCAATAACATTAACTAATTTTCCTTCCTCTCTGAGAGTATTTGTCATACCCTGAGGAAGTTTCCATATATAGCAATCATTTTCCATTTCATTATTTATTAGGAATATTTCCAGACCTTTCTCATGAAAACGATAAATGATTACCCTTGCTAAATCCAATACACTCATAAAGGAGATAATTTATAGGTTCAAAATTACATATAAACAGTGAAATATATTCTAAATATGACAGAATAACTGACAAATTAAATTTTAGTTTAGAATTACTTCATATTAATAAACAACAAATCTTCAAGACTAATACGCCAAATGTCAAAATCCTAAAATACTATCAATTAATTTTGGGCATCTGAGCCTCTTCAATAAGATTAATAAGTGTTAAGCATAAAAAAATACTTCTATCATCGTCATGCATAGGTTTTAGAAGAGTAAAGGCTCGGGCTGTTGTTGTAGAGTTTATTCTGGGATTACCAATATATCCTATATCGTTCCCTTGGATAATGACAGGATGTGTAGGCAAGGCATCGCCCCCATCGATTCTACCAATTAATTTATTTTTCAAGTTATAGAATTTTCCGTCAAGAGTTAATACCCCTGCTTCAATATTATTCATATAGACTTGAGTTTTATCCCTTTTTACAATATACACAAATTCGTCGATTGACGATGTAATTAATATTAGCTTTTCCTGATTGGAATATTCCCTTATACCGTAAGCAATGACGTTTTCATAATAAATCGAATCAAAAATTCCCTTTGATAACCGAACGAAGCCTTTCTTTTTGGAAAAATTACTTTGTTTGACTGAGAGCAATTCCATTTCTTCATCGTTGAATGGCACCAATTTATCTCTTAAGGGTTTGATCTCCTTGCGCAAAACTTCAATATCTCTAATCAACTGATTCTTAGATATATTTAATTTAAACAAGAATTGTAAAAAATCAATTACTTTCATCTTAATTGGAGATATGAAGATGCAAAGGTAAAATTTAAGACGAAATTTAACTTAAAAATGAACGTAAAGCATTTTTACTAAGTGATTTTCTCATTCTTCTTATAGCGCGTTCTTTTATTTGTCTGACCCTTTCTCTGGTCAGATCATATGCTTCACCTATTTCTTCTAGCGTGAGCGGTTTGCTACCTCCTAAGCCGTAATATGAGGAAATGACCTGAATTTCTCTTGGTGAAAGAATTTCAAGGCCTTCAATTACTTCTTTTCTTACAGATTCTTCCATTAGTTTTAAATCCGGGCTATCTTCATCTCCCAGGCTCATCATATCAACCATCGAAACAGAACCTTCATCGTCACTCAATGGCGCATCAACTGAGATATGCCTGTTACCCCCTTTGAGCATATTCATGATGTCTTTTTCATTTACGCCAAGAATTTCCGCCAGCTCTTCATTTGATGGCTCTCGTTCATTTTTCTGAACAAAGGACACATAGGCTTCATTTACTTTATTGTAAGCAGTCATTTTATTAAGAGGAAGTCTGACCATTCTTGAGTATTCGACGATGGCCTGAAGTATAGACTGTCTGATCCACCAAACTGCATATGAAATAAATTTAAAACCTTTAGTTTCATCAAATCGTCGAGCTGCTTTCATTAAGCCGACATTACCTTCATTAATAAGATCAGCCAGAGATAATCCCTGATTCTGATATTGTTTAGCCACCGATACAACAAATCTTAGATTACCTTTTGTAAGCCTTTCCAGAGCGTTCTCATCCCCAGCACGAATTTTTTTTGCCAGGTCAGATTCTTCTTCTAATGTTAATAGATCTATACGGCCAATATCAACAAGATACTTATCCAATGCCAGTGATTCTCTGGATGTGATATTATTTGTAATCTTAAGTTGCCGCATAATGTTTTGATCTTTAAATTGAAATGTACCGATACTAGGTAAATAACG
Organism: Saprospiraceae bacterium; assembly: GCA_043748345.1. Taxonomy (GTDB): domain Bacteria; phylum Bacteroidota; class Bacteroidia; order Chitinophagales; family Saprospiraceae; genus OLB9. The sequence continues at coordinate 1,951 of JAYTNJ010000142.1, read as the reverse complement.
TTTAGATAATAAAATAAATCTGAGCTCTTTGTACTATTGACTTCTTATTAACAACTTATCTTCCACTCGTATTACAATAGTAAGTTATAAAAAGTTCAATATCTATTCGGATTTATTATATAATTAATACACACGTATGCAACAACATATAAATTTGTAAAATAAATATTGTTAAGAAAATAAGAAGTTCTTACTCTATAATACCCAATGTGGTTTTTATAGTTCTTTTCCTAATCGATCAATCTAGAATTATGCAAAATATTGCTCCCTTCAATCAATAAGTTATTTCTATTTGAGAAAGCTTAAGCTTTTTCTCGATTGTGGATTCGTATTAGGCAATTTTTTAAAACATATGTATGATTGATGTTGAAAATAACCGTTATCTTGTTGCCTAACATATAATATTAAAAAAATCAAAACCTACTTCAAAAACATCTAAAATTTCTTGACAAATATCTTAAACCTGAACAATAATTAAAAGATTAAAAAGTATTAAATATGGACTCTAAGATAATACAGTTATATGATGAGTATACGCACAAACCACTTTCATAAAAAAGTTTTATTTCTAAAATGATACAGATTACTGGTAGTCTTACTACTGCTTTGAGTCTGATTTCATTGCTTGAGAATAATAATTCAAAAACGTTGACCACGGAAAATGATCCCGGTTTATTTACTGAAAAAGTAACTTGGGAGATAGAAGGCGGTACAATGAAGGGATACTTGGCAAGGCCCGAGAACAAGGGCAAGTTCCCGGGGGTAATCGTTATTCACGAAAACAGAGGCTTAAATGAGCACATTGAAGATGTGACGAGACGGGTAGCCCAAGCTGGATTTACTGCTTTGGCTCCCGATGGCCTTTCACTTCTGGGAGGTACGCCTGAAAATGCTGATGATGCAAGGACTATGTTCGGCAAGCTTGATTCTAACCAAAATACATTAAACTTTGTCTCGTCTGTAAAATATATTAACTCAAGAGATGATTGCAGCGGTAAAACGGGATGTGTAGGGTTTTGTTGGGGAGGAGCTATGGCCAATCAGCTTGCTATTCATGCCGAAGAGTTAAAAGCAGCCGTAGCTTTTTACGGAAGACAGCCCTTAACAGCTGATATTTTTAAAATAAAAGCACCAGTTCAACTTCATTATGCAGAAAATGATGAGAGGGTCAATGCCGGTATTTCGGAGTATGAGACGGAATTAAAAGCAGAAGGTAAAGCTTATGAATTATATATGTATCAAGGCGTGGGCCATGCTTTTCACAACAATACTTCCGAAGCAAGATATAATGCTGAAGCTGCAAAATTAGCCTGGGAAAGAACCCTTATGTTTTTTGAAAAATATTTAAAGTAGTAATTCAGATCTAAAAAATATAGTATTTAATCTTCATCTTCACCTCGAAGGTTAGAGTCTTGCTTTTTTGCAAGTACAACCAGAAATTTAATAAAGTTAACAATTGATAAAAAAACAAGATAACCAAAGGTAAGGACAAAATACAACCATTTTACCGATCCTGCTTCTCCTATAGGTACTCCGCTAATCGCCCAAGCCATTAGTCCCCCAAAAACCAGTAAGACTGCAAAACTGATAATGGATTGAAGCCAGTATTTATTACCGTCGGCAGCTCCAAAACTCAATACACTATTTACTAAAGCAAAAAAAAGTATCATACCGCATAATACAACCCACGGCATGATATGTGCGCTTTTGGAATATGGGGCGGAAGGCATTAACCCGGAAAAAGCCATAAGTATTAGGCTCAAAGATAATACAGCCCCAATTTGGACGAACGGGGAAATTTGCCTGTCAAGAATTGATGTATCGTTCATTAGAAAAATATCTCAGTATAATACTTAATTGTCAAGTTTCACAACGTTGTTGAAGTATTTGATTTTATAATCTTATGTAAATCTAATAATTTCTGATAAAATTGTTGTGGATTTTGGATAAA
>JAYTNJ010000141.1:0-1583 GCA_043748345.1 Saprospiraceae bacterium | reverse complement strand
AAATTGGCTGTTACTGGGCCTTTCGATGGGATTTTGTTTGATGAGTCGATTTTCGATCTTGCTTTTCATCCCATTTTTGATGTGGTATATATGGAAAAGATTTGGAGCACCTGTACTTTTTAAGTCAGGGATTACTACATTTCTATTTGTACTTCTTGTTTTTGTGCTTCCTTTTATGACTAAAGATCCCCAACTGGTATCAAAAATAATCGGCAATTACGATAATGGGGCTTACGGTGAGTGGCAGGTACATGGTTGGCAACAAAAAGGTGAAGAACCATTTCAACTTCAAAGGGGAATGGGTGCGGCAATATTCTTCAAAAGGCTGTACGAATATGATATAAAAGATGGTATTCAACACCTCAAACAAGTGGGGTTTATTTTGAGTTTCCTCACAGGTATTTTTATGATATATCTTTTTGAGCGCAATAGGAAAATAATTCATCATGACTGGATCTTGCTGGGAGGAGCAAAACTTTATTTTACCGTATTTTATACATTTGTATTGATTCCATATCCATATCTATATATTCTTCCGGTTACCATCACAGGGTTGATTATAATAAAAGCTTATTCGGATATATATTTAAGCCCTGCGCCTCTTCAATAAAATTATGTAAGACAATGCTATTTTTTAAAATTTATAGACAAAATCCACAAACGGAAAACCAATAGCAATAACATCTCTAGCTATCTCAGGAGAATTGATCAGGGCAAGATCCACAGACATTCTCTCTCCAAAAAATCTCAGACCATAGGAAAAGAAGGGCCTGTAGCCATCAAATGGAATAAGCCAGTTTTCTGAAATTAATGCAATGTTTTTCTTGATTCTTATCATTCCACTAATGGTAGCTACTGGTTTTGTTTCCAAATCGCCTTCCGATGAAAAGGCCCAGCCTAAGCCAACAGTAATATTTTTATCTTCTGTGCCTTGGGTAACAATACCATAACCGATACCCAAAACACCTTCTTCAGTCAATGCGAGAAGGGCACCACCTCCTGCTTTTAGTTTGGTGCCTATATCATAACCACCAAATTTTGGAGTTGCTACCAATATTGGGAAACAACTAAAAAGTGAAATGAGTTCTGTGCCGGCACCGAGGGTAAAATGATCCGTAATGCCATAATTAATGGAATTGGCAGTACCATAAATGTTCTGGAAGTATCCTTCGCCTTTTTTCAGATTAAATGCTGACGGGCTGAACAGGTAGCGGGTGTGATGTGGATTGGGAAACCAGTATTTACCTTTAACAAATCTAGATGGATCTACCACAGATACTGATTCGATATCCGAAAGTGTCACTTCAAATTTAGTTGATTTTGAAGAAAAAGTTAAGATACTATCCCTTTTTGATATAAAATTGCCTGTAAATATGGATTCATCTTTTAATTTGATCAGGTAAGTAGCATTAGTGTCAAAGTCAAACTTAGAAATTATTGGTTTTTTCTGGGCTGTAATGTCTGAAAACATAAATATTAAAAAATGAGTCTACTCCGAAAACACAAATCAAATGATAATCAACCGTTTTTTACCCAATCCGCAAATGGAAACGTTTGATTATCAGCGAAGTAGAAATCAGATT
>JAYTNJ010000140.1:0-11861 GCA_043748345.1 Saprospiraceae bacterium | reverse complement strand
TTTTTAACGACTGAACTGCAAACTTCGGCTTGCAGCGAATACTGCTTCCATTGATAGATCATCACTTGTTATAAATTCTACAAATATCATAAATTATTCACATTACTTCTATTTCTGGCGCTTATGAATGCTAAAGCATTTCAAAGAACGAAAAAGAAGGAGTGTTACGAAGCAAAAAAGTGAACGATTTCACTTTTTAACGACTGAACTGCAAACTTCGGCTTGCAGCGAATACTGCTTCCATTGATAGATCATCACTCGTTATAAATTCTACAAATATCTTAAATTATTCGCATTACCTCTATTTCTGGCGCTCATGAATGCTGAAGCATTTCAAAGAGCAAAACCAAATCACAACCAATACTATACTCTTAGATAACCGTTTCCATGCCCAGATTCGTAAGTTCATCCTTAATCAAAACTGACTTTTTTCGTAAACAATGTCATTCTCTTGGTCTGCCGTTGCTTCGTTGTGCTGGTCGTCACCAAACAATATATCGTCTGGAATACCTTTTGGAAAGGCAGCACAAAACAGACCTCCAAAATGATGTTTGCACGTGTTACAAGCGATAATAATTTGATCGAATTCTTCCACTATTTTACCCATCTCTTTTTTTGAACTTTATTGTTGCTTTAAAATTACTGCTCGCTTGGAATTCTTCAAATTGTAACAATTCATAAACACCACCTTTATTATGTTTTGGCAAATATCTTAAATTATTCGCAGCAGCTTTATTAATTGCGCTCATGAATGCTAAAACATTCAAAGAACGAAAATCAAGGAGTGGTGCGTAGCAAAAATGTGAACATATTCACTTTGTAACTACTGAACAGCAAACTGCGGCTTGCAGCTTGGCGGTTTATTCCGTTGCTTCTTGCTGCAAATATCATAAATTAATCGCAGTATCTTTATCTCCGTCGCTTTTGAACTCTAAAGTATATAAAAATCCCAATTGTAAGGGAGTAGCTAAGTCTATTTTCTCCTGATAACGTTTGTTTTTAGGCTAAGAATTCACAACTTTTTAAATTTATTTTGTTCACCTCTGGTGATTTGTATACCGATATGGTATGATATTTATCAGTAAAAAAAATTAAGATTACATCTACATTTGTTTTCTGTTAATCAAAAAATTCGATTTTTTATGTCATCAGATGCAAAGGTTTACAAGGACGCTTTATTCTATCATGAGTTTCCTACACCCGGAAAAATATCGGTAGTTCCTACCAAAAAATACTCTTCGCAACGCGATTTGGCATTGGCTTATTCACCCGGAGTGGCGGCACCGTGTTTGGAAATCGAAAAAAATCCGCATGATGCTTATAAGTATACTTCCAAGGGAAATCTGGTCGCGGTAATATCAAATGGTACGGCTGTTTTAGGGTTGGGAGATATCGGAGCTTTAGCCAGTAAACCAGTAATGGAAGGGAAAGGATTATTATTTAAAATTTTTTGCAGATATCGATGTATTTGACATTGAAATTGATGAAAAAGACTCCGAAAAATTTATTCAGATTGTCAAAGGAATCGCACCCACATTTGGAGGTATCAATTTGGAAGACATCAAAGCACCCGAAGCATTTGAAATAGAAAGACGTTTAAAAGAAAAGTTGGATATTCCATTGATGCATGATGACCAACACGGTACGGCTATCATTTCGTCAGCCGGTTTGTTGAATGCTTGTGAAATTGTCGGAAAAAAAATCAGTGACTTTAGAATAGTAGTCAATGGAGCAGGTGCTTCTGCCATTTCCTGTTCACGTTTGTACAAAAAACTGGGTATCAATCCCGATCATATGATCATGTTGGACAGTAAAGGTGTAATCCGCAAGGATCGTACTGATTTATCTGCAGAAAAGTTGGAATTTGCTACAAGTATTGACGTTTTTGCATTAGATGATGCCATAGTCGGAGCTGATATGTTCCTGGGTTTGTCCAAAGCTGATGTTTTGACCCCGGAAATGTTATTGAAAATGGCACCCAATCCTATAGTCTTTGCATTGGCAAATCCAAATCCCGAGATAGATTATAATTTAGCGATGAGTACCCGTAGTGATGTACTGATGGCTACCGGACGTTCAGATTTTCCCAATCAGGTCAATAATGTGCTGGGATTCCCTTATATTTTCAGAGGAGCGCTTGACGTAAGAGCCACCACCATCAATGAAGAAATGAAAATGGCAGCTGTGTATGCATTGGCTGATTTGGCCAAACAAGCCGTGCCTGAGCAAGTCAACATTACATACGACGAAAAACATATAGCTTTTGGAAGAGATTACATCATTCCAAAACCATTTGATAGCCGTTTATTAGAAGTAGTGGCATTGGCTGTAGCCAAAGCTGCTATGGAATCGGGAGTGGCCAAAGAACCTATTCTGGATTGGGGAAAGTATGGTGAACAATTAGCAGAACGATTGGGAGGCGGTAGTAAATGGATGAAAAAACTGACCAATCAAGCGAAATAAAATCCAAAACATGTTGTATTTGCTGAAGCCGAACATTTGGATGTATTAAAAGCTGCTCAGATAGCCTATGATGAAGCCATTTGCAAACCCATATTATTGGGTAGCAAAGAAATTATACATGAACTGATGCATGCCATCAGTTTTGAAGTGATAGCTGGAGATGTTCTGGTGCCGGACCCAAAAAGTGACGAACAAAAACAAAGAAGAGAAAAATTTGCCCATGATTATTGGATCAAACGTCAACGCAAAGGGGTCAAGTTGTACGATGCCATGTCACTGATGCAGGAATGCAATTATTTTGGAGCTATGATGGTAGTTGAAGGAGAAGCAGATGCTTTGATTTCGGGTTATACAAGAAGCTACGCTAGTGTGATTAAACCTATGATGGAGATAATCGGACGGATGGAAGATGTCAAACGTATTGCGGCAACCAATCTGATGCTGACACCCAAAGGGCCACTTTTTTTATCGGATACAGCGGTAAATATAGATCCCAATGCTGAAGAATTGGCTTCTATTACCAAAATGACTGCCGACACCATGTCCATGTTTGGGATCAAACCGGCAATTGCCCTATTGTCGTATTCAAATTTTGGTAATTCCGATCACGAATTGTCAACTAAGGTAACCAAAGCTGTTAAGATGTTGCATGACAACCATCCCGAAATAGATGTGGATGGAGAGATTCAAGCCGACTTTGCTTTGAATCAAGAGATGATGAAAGACCGTTTTCCCTTTTCAAAACTAGCAGGAAAAAAAGTCAATGCACTGATATTCCCGGAACTATCGTCTGCTAATATTGCATATAAAATCATGTAGGAACTCAATGATATCGAATCGGTAGGACCCATCCTGATGGGTATGGACAGAGCTGTGCACATTGTACAGTTGGGAGCCCGGGTAGACGAAATGGTCAATATGACCACCATTGCTGTGGTAGATGCACAAGAACGCGAAAAGAAAAACAAGAGATGAAACGCCCATGATCGCTAATTTGTATAAACCAAAAGATTTGGATGTATAAGTTTTCACGTATGATTATATCACAAATGATAGAATATAGACCATTAGCAAAGTCGTTAATCCCATTAGAATAGTTGATACGGAATATACTTTTAGCATATTTGGCATATCAATTTTCTCAAATTTTGCAATCACCCAGAAATAAGCATCATTGGCATGTGAAACCATCATGGAACCGGCGCCCATTGCCAGCACACAGATTAATTTTTCATCGGATGTAACAAATCCCAAAGCCGGTAAAAGCGGCAGGACAATTGATGCTGCGGTAATTATGGCCACTGTAGAAGACCCCTGTGCCGTTTTCAATACTGAGGTAAGCAAAAAAGGAAACAGAATTCCCAAACCGGCCAGTGGCAAGGAAGTACTAAGGTGCTCACCAATATGAGTAGCAGCCAATATTGCCCCAAATGAGCCTCCAGCACCAATAATCACCAGGATTCCCCCTGCTTTTTCAGCTGATTCCTGTAACCAATTATTTATATATTTTCCATTCCAGGGTTTGGTAGCGAAGAGAGCCAGCAAAACTCCGATTGACAATGCAATGACCGGTTCACCCAATAAAAATAAAATTTGCCCACTGCCAGAAGCTTCATTGGTAAAAATTGATTTCAAAGCAATCAGCAGAATAGGAGCTATAACAGGTAAAAATGCCTGGAAGGCAGATGGCAAAATAATGGTATGGTTCTTATTTATTTCTTCCATTAGGTCATGATGCGCAACCTGAATTTTATTGCCTTCAAAACTCGCGTATAAATACCCAACTATCATTGCGGGTACGGCAACTGCCATTCCAAGTAAAATAAGTTTGCCATATGAAACACCTATTATCCCCGCCGCCGCTGCCGCACCCGGATGAGGTGGAATCAAACAATGGACGGAATACAAACCGGTAGCCATGGAAACGGCCATAACAATTACTCTTGTGCCTGTTCTTTTTGCCATAGTTACATTAAGGCCACTAAGAACAATAAAACCGGAATCACAAAAAATAGGCAGCCCCACAATAAAGCCTGTTACACTCATAGCCAATGCTGGGTATCGATTGCCTATTTTAGAGAGAATAAAATTTGCCATCACCTCTGTACTGCCATTGCGTTCAAGTAAAATACCAAGTGTTGTTCCCAAAACAATAATAAACCCCAAAGATTTCATAATGCTTCCAAATCCATCTTTTGCAGCATTTAATATGTCACCAATCGGAAGCTGCACTCCCATACCTACTATCAATGTAGCAATCAGTAAGGCAAAAAAAGGATGCACCCTCAGTTTGGCTGTCAAAACAACAATGGACATAATCCCTGCCAGCAATGCAATTAATACTTGAAAAAAAGATGTTTCCATTATTTTCTTGTTTTAACTCAAAGCTACAAATTTATTCAAAATTGTGGGAATCCTGCATAAATTGACATCCTTCGTCTGAATTGGCAAAACAGTATATCAAAGCCATAGTTTTGGGGCTGGCTTCTTATGGATTGGGTGTTGTACTTCTTGAAATTCCAAAAAATCCTTCTTTATTGGTTTTCTTAACAAATATCAGTATTTATTCATTCCTTTCTATTATATTTTAATGGCATTCGTCGTTGCTGGTCGGGATAATGCTCAAAAGCAAACCACGATTATGGTGATGGGCTCACAGAAGTCCATCCTCCGTCAATAATTAAACTCTGCCCGGTAATGTGTCTTGATGCTGGTGATACAAGAAACAATGCAGCATTGGCAATATCCAAAGTAGATGCTGGTCTGCCGATGGGTGTAATACGACTCCATGTTTTTTCGTATTCCTTTTCTTCCAAAGTTCTTTCAGTTAAGGTGGCGCCTGGAGCTATGGCATTTACATTAATATTATAAGGAGATAATTCAATCACTAAATTTTTTGCCAGCATTTCAAGCCCTGCTTTAGTGATGGCGTAAGCTGCCAGATTTTTATGGGCCTGGTGTCCTACTACTGACGACATAAATAAAATGCTTCCTCCTGTACTCTGTTCCTTCATCTGTTTTGCAGCAGCCTGGGCCAGAAAAAAACTGCCCCCAAGATTCAATTGCATTACTTTATTAAAGGCTTCAGGAGTATATTCAAAAAAATCTGCAAATAAAGTAATACCTGCATTAGCGATGACAATGGATAGTTTACCAAATGTATCAACGGTATGTTCCACCATTTTATAAATGAAATCAATATCCGCTGCATTACCGGATATCCCAATACAATTGCCACCCTCCTGATTTATTTTTTCTACTGCAGAATGGGTTAATGATTCATCAATATCGTTGAGTACAACAGATGCTCCCTGCAAAGCAAGTTGCATGCAGATTTCAAAGCCTATGCCCTGACCTGCTCCTGTTACTATGACAGACTGATTACTAAAACTCCTCTTAATTACGTGTTTGTTTAAATCTGGCTTCAACTCATTGATATCTTACTTATACATCCTTTCAGACTGATAAATCTTTTCATGTCCAAACTCACATTGATCTTTTGTATCAAGATATATGACGTGTTTCTTATCGTATTTATATTTTTTGGTAGTCATATTGTCCTGACCACCTACCAAGTCAACAGAAAATGCTACCCTAAAAGGGTGTATAAGGGTATTGACCTGACCGCGATATGGGTCAGTATTCCTATACGCTTTCCCCTTTTCAAACAATGTATTGGTGATAGTTCGCTTTTCCACATCTGAAAATTACCAGTCTATGTCGTCTTTAATCATCTGCTTGATGTTCTCTTCAGTTGGATCACAATTAGTAGAGTGCGGACTTACTTTTTCATCTTTTGGAGGTACTGGCGCTACTGGCGTTGTTGGTTTAGCTGGTGCTTCCAGTGGTGATTGGGCTACACTGATAAATATCTCCGGAGTCTCCGATACAATTCCTATTTCGTTACCATTCAGCAATTTCACAGTGTACAACTTACCTAATTTATCGAATTGATTAACAGTACCTTTTACCCATGGTGTATGCGAGTTTCCAGACATATTTTTATTAATTTCTACTGCGTCGCCTACTTTAATGTTTTGCGCAAAAATAGAAGCAGATAGAGAAAGAAAGAGTAATAAACAAAAATAAGTTTTCATAATATACAATTTACGGATATATCATCGGCAATTGTGACAAATATATGTATATATTTAATTATTTCTTTCTAATTATATTTTTTTGATCTTCATCAGCACATAGCGGATCAATGAATGAAAAAAATCTGATAATTTTCTGCTAAAAAACTAATGAAAAAAATGCCTTGTAAATTTAATAAGCAATTCCAAAGCATATCAGAAGAGAAATACATTTAATCTTTAAGATCATTTAAATACTTGCTCCTGTACCCCTTTGTTAATATTGTAGGAAGAGTACGTTATTTCTACTTTCCCGTTTTTATCTTTTGTTTTGTCAAAATCTTTTTTGGCCATGCCATTGTCGTAATCAAAAGTAATACCTTTGGGCAATTTATATCCTTTGGCATTAAAGCTGAATTTCACATTTTTAGGTAATCCATAGTCTGCATATTCACCATACTGCATTGATATTTCGTAAGTTCCATTTTCTTTTGTTGTTGTTTTTGATTTCAGTACCAACAGATTTTTTGCACGATATAGAGAGTAGATAATACGATATCTTCCGTTTCTTCTTCAGGCAGTATTTTGACAACTTTGACAAGGATGCCATCGATCATATCACTGCCTGCATCCAATACCTGATAGTTTTGCATACTAAGTACATTATTCATATTGACATTGATGGTACCCTTGGGTATGAAAGATACCCCACTTTCATTTAATATTTTCAGCTTGTTTGGTTTTTTATAATAAATTTTAACATTAGCTATGGGCACTTTAATAAACAAAACATTAGTTTTCAATTTGCCTGAAGCTTCATAGTCTGTAACTTTTTCATATTTTGCTTTGACTTTACGCACTAAGTCAGTGGCGTCATCTTGGGCCTCTGCAAAATGAACAAAGCAACATAACATTGTGATTATTAAAAATTTCATTTATCTGGTATTATCTGTTTTATTTAAAATTTTGATCATGTGATGTTTGGTACATTTCTAATGATTGAATGCTGAAACCAAATGCGGCCAACAATTAGGTCAAAATATCCTTTTTCCTAAACTGCCATATAGCTATACCCAAAAAGAATAGGATGTACCCAAAAAGAATGCCGATACTTTTATACAGAGCACTTATGTTTTCGATAGAACCTTTGATGACCGCTCCCCCATTTTCTGCGGCTAATTGATACGTCTCAGGATAAAAAAAGCCTTTCCAACCCCAACATATGTGTATTAAATAACCATGGAGTAACGTTCTCTTCAAATAATGGCACTGTCAACTGCTGAATAATGGTACAGACGATAACAACGGTAGTCGCTGAAACAATAGGTCCTATAGAATTATCACTGAATACAGAAAACATTATGGCAAGAGCCGCAATGACAGACAAACCCAAAGTCGCAAAGAGCAGTGCTAAAATATATCGCCACATAATATCCGACTCCTCGAGTACGATGACATCAAATTGGCGACCAATAAACAAATCACTGGTTCCAAAAAGTAAATTACTTAAAAACAATCCAAGCAATGCCATCCAAAACAGCATCACCACTATATACAAAACACTGGCAGAATACTTGGCTAAAATGATCTGAGTGCGACTGATAGGTTTTCCTAACATAAATCTCAAAGTGCCCATACCCGCTTCGCCACTGATCTGATCACCGGCTATGAGCGCAACGAGCAAAGGAATATGAATCAAAAGCATGTTAAGTATAAAAAAGCAGACAAAATATCCATTCAACATCTCATTTTTAGGAATCTCAAAAGTGTCTTCCTGAGTCGATAGCAGCAAACCTACAAACTCATCCCCGTTGGCTTTCAAAGCCAATTGGATCAAAAATATCAATATCGCCAAAGCGCCAAAAGCAATATAGGTTCTGGGTCTTTTTGATATCTTAAATAATTCAATTTTTAAAAGCGTAAAAAACATGATTTATATTTTATAAAAAGTCATTATGGGTTCTATTTTATCATTTGTGGATCATCAACAATTGTCGTTTGTTCTAAAAAATAATCTTCAAGACTATGTTTAGGCCTTAAGCTGCAAACACCAATTTTATGTTGTACAAGCATGACATTAAAGTCGCTGATCTGATTTTTCTGCATCTCAAAAACCATGGTATCTCCAATTCTTTTTTTAAAAAATCGATGCCATTCCGTTTTCAATATTACAGATAACGCTTCTTCGGTTTGGCTTGCAATCAGCTCAACCTGAGCCATCTCGGGCCTAAGTAATGTTTGGATATTTCCTTCTATGACTTTTTTGCCTTTATTGATTATCAATAAATCAGTAGCTATCATTTCCATTTCGGACAAAAGGTGAGAAGAAACCATCAAGGTTTTACCCATATCATTTTTTAGATGTAAAATAAGGTTTCTGATATCCGCAATGCCTTGAGGATCCAATCCGTTGACCGGTTCATCAAGAATAATCAACTCAGGATTGTGTACTAAGGCTGTGGCAATACCCAGGCGTTGCTTCATTCCCTGAGAAAAAATTTGCATAGGACTATTTTCCCAATTTGCCAGACCTACCCTATCCAGCAATTCCATAATTGATTTTCTGGCTACACTGACTCTGCTTAGTTTAGCAAATAAGGCAACGTTTTCATAAGCTGTAAGATATTTGTACAAATCTGGTCTTTCAATGACTGCTCCTATATTTCTCAATATGTCATTAGGGTGTTTTCTAAGATCCTGTCCAAAAATGGTTATAACACCTGTGGAAGGCTTTATCAAAGTCATCAACATTCTTATGGTAGTGGATTTACCCGCTCCATTTTGTCCCAGAAAACCATAAATACTGCCCTGTGGTACTGAAAATGAGAGATCTTGTACCGCATGAACCTCTTTAAAAGACTTTGAAAGGTTAGTTACCTTAATTATATCTGACATCTACTTATACATATTGCTAGACTGAGAAATACAATTTCAATAAAAAGGTTGAAACAATAGAAGATAATTCTTAGTGAAAATTTATTTAAACCGTAAGGTGAATTAAATGTGGCAACTACAAACAATGCTTTAGGATAAAACCAATTAAAATCTGATTACAATTGCTACCCCAAAAAAAAAATAGTAAACACTCACTGTATGTCTTTTGAAACATTTTTATAGCTTTTATTCTTTTCAATTAAAAGTTAAAAAGGTTTAAATCCGATGATTGGTTATAATCTTCCTTTCGGAATGATGCTTTTTTGCATCTCCATTCTTTGTTCATAAAAAAAGGGCTGATCAAAGAGTTCAAGGCTTTTGTGACGCGATCTGAATAAGTTTATAATAAAATTCATCCTATCATCTAGATTTCCCCAATCATTTGACCTGCTTTTAATCAATTTATCTCCTTTACTTTTATCAAAGCGCTTAAGTAATGCATTCAATTGAGGAGATTCTATAAGTTGAAGTATATCCGGATAGGCACGGCGATTAGGTAAATTAGGTAGATCCTTACCGAGACTGATGTCACCATAAGCAATCTGAGTTTCATCATATATCGAGTAAGTAGTTTACGCCACCTAATTACAAGCATTAAAAGCAATCTGGATCTCAGACTTCCTTCTCTATTTCAATGGGATTCTAGCAGTTCTGGTCCTAGGTACTTTCGGTCAGGATCCAGGATATCTTCAATAGGGGTATTGAGGGCTTCAACAATATATGGTTGCAACCTGGTCTGTTCGTGTAAGCCAATTAATACATTGCCGCAAAGCAGAAGTTCAGCCTTTATCTTGAGGTCGGAAGCAAACATAGCATCAACATAATAAGTGAATGCCTCCTTTACTAATTGTTGACCACCAGAATTTGTATGCTTTTTTTTTTTTATTTTAATGAAATACATAGACTCTTGATTGGTCAGAGAACGAAAATGACCCCAAGTGATTCACAGATTAAAAAGTGTAAAATTTACTGAGGGTTCATTCTGATTTAAGTTGGCCCTTGAAACCATATTTAATATCTGCTTGACCAGCTTTTTTCCAAAGCATAGTACCTTCTATCTGAGTTTTATTCGCTATTCCATCAATCTTTATAGTTCCTTCAGCAGTACTGGATATTGTTCCTGAAAAAAATACCTTCTCATTTTCCAAAGTCGATTTATAGGCAGCGGCCTTAAATCCATACTGATGGCAAGCTTCTGAATCTATTGTTCCATTTTTAAAGACTAAAACATCCTTGTCTTGTTTATCAGGATAATTAACATCCCAAGTCGATAGCAAATAAGATTTCCCATCCAATGATTTATCTGCTTTGTTGCCGCAGGTAACCGCAAAGAGTAGTAAAATAATGCTAAAATAATTAAATCCAGCCATCTGATTAAATTTTAGTTTGTAAATTAATAGTATGTTTTGTATCCTTAAAAAATAAAATGAATTTATTTCAATAATTAAATTTATCAACTAGTGTGTGTCTCTTAAAATATTCAAACGATGTATCTAACACGTACAATTCCGTTCTTTCTACCTTAAATTAAACAAATATCTATACCTCATTGCTCGACGAACAATTGATATATTCATGTAATCCCCATATTAATTTATCTTGATGCTTTAATATATCCCCATCCCTCGTGCTGACGTGATATAATTTCATAAATTCCATCAGGCACCATTTGAACTCCTTCTAAAAGCTGGCTTTTGTAGACTTGATTATTTTTCATGGCAGCTTCACAAACTTTAAAGCTAACATTATTTTTTGCTGCATATCTTATCACTTCATCGGCCACTACGGACTTATCTTTTGTAACCATATCCAAAGATTTTGCATAGTAAACGACTTCGATTTTTGCATCAGGTGTAGTATTTACAATCTCTTTAACCCATCGCATTACCATCTGGTGTACGATGGTGTCTTTAGTCGTAACATCAAAAACAACTCTGTATGGGGCTTTCTGCGCCAATAAAATATTGCTTATCAAAAGAGAGAAGCAAACAATTAAATTTATTTTTTTCATCATCTTATTTTTATTTTCTTTTCTGAACTTTAAAATTGTATCAATGCAAATCCAATGTAATGAATCTCTCTTTTCTCTAAAGTCTATCCAGCAAAAATATAAGCACACTTATGTTCCTGGGCGCGTCCTAACGCCCAAACACCGGAAGGAACAATTTGAACATCCGATATCATATTTTCTTTCATATCTCGTAAAACATCCTGAGCATTAAGGTTCATCATTCCAGCAATGACACCGGAATAAACAAACATGGCAGTTTCACAGACACAGAACATGACTCCGCTTTTTTGCAGATCACTAATTCCAATATCAACAATGCCAATACCAGGCAATTTAAAATCACCCGATTTTACATTCCAAAATGGATTTCTGGTCTT
>JAYTNJ010000139.1:0-2395 GCA_043748345.1 Saprospiraceae bacterium | reverse complement strand
ATAGTATGACAAAGGTAATACAAGTTTCAAATATAAATATATTGTTATTTGAGAGTAGTGTGGATAAAATGTGGATTTCTATAAAAAATTGTGGATAACAAATTTTCTGATCTCTTGAAGACTTAAGCTGTTTCGATTATAAAATGTAGATTAACTATAAATAAACCTTAAAATAATATACACCTTTTTTGTAATGTGTTGACAAATAAAACAAAACTTAGTATTCAATTTTTATATTACAATTTTAGATTATATATAGCCAGTTAAAAAAAAATTATTATTTACTTAATACCAAAATGAAAATTTAAATTTTAAAAAAAGTCTAAATAAAAAAGTGTGGATATTTAATTCATATATTTATTTTTATAATGTGATTAATTTAGAATATTCAATTTTCAGGCTTAAACAAAATTCAGATACATCTTGTCTACTTATGTCTAATTCAAATCATTAAACATATCCAGTTTATCGTATATTAAATCTATCTTTTATCATATTATAATTGTATAACTGAATGGCCTTCATTTTATTTTCTTTTGCTACTAACAATTGACCTGTTGTTCTTCAAATATTTGTAAAATTGTATCTCAGAGCTGTGTCAGACTTCCTTTCAAAAATACCTACCATATTTTCAACACAAAGGCCTGAAAATATCTCCTAATCATTTTATTTTTCCTTAATCCTTACTCTATTTTGCCAACTCATTAAACCATTTTTTTACCATATCGGTAAACAGAGTTGCCTGAGTGTTTTTTTCGGTTGCCCGAACAATTTCATTATTATCTGTTTTGAAACTGGCCGCTGTATTGTCTGTATTCCAGTAGCCCATTCTTTTACTATCATCACAAAAAATATTTCTGCCAAATATAAATCGCTTCGTATTTAGTCCGCCCATTTCTGCCAAAGTAAAGGGGAGATCAAAATGATTACAGGGAGTTTCGTTGATTTCATTTTCAGGACTTATTTTCATGCCAGGCGTATATATAATGAGCGGTATCCTAAATCTTTTATGGTCATCCATTGATGCATATCCGGAATGAGTGCTACCATGATCAGAAGTTATAATAAAAATAGTATTTGTGAACCAATCTTTATCTCGAGCAGATTCAAAAAAAAGTTGAAGGGCGTGATCGCTATATTTTACAGATGCTTTATACTTTGATGGAATATCAGATCCTGCTGAAAAATTATTTTGTATAGGGATATCAAAAGGCGAATGAGAACTCATCAGTAAAATTGCAGAAAAAAAAGGTTGAGTTTCGATATTAGCTAACGCTACAGCTTTTTGAACCATGATATGATCCGGTACTCCCCATTCTGTAATATCATCACTATATGCAAAGGATCTGTCACTAATGATGGTATCAAATCCGGATAATGCCAGGTAATTATATAAATTTGAAAAGTTAAGGTCTCCGCCATAGACAAAAGACGTCTTGTAACCTGCTCCTATAAATTCTCTAACTATACTAGGATACATTAATACCTTATCCAGCTGATTAGGCATATTAAGGCTTGCAACAGAAGGAATTCCACTCAAAATACTCATAAGTCCCTGATCGGTTCTGAAGCCAGTGCTAAAAGCATTTGTAAAACGGAAGCTCAATGAGGCAATGGAATCAAAATATGGAGTGATATTTTCTTTACCTCCCAGATATTTTACCATATCTGCTGACCAACCTTCTGCAATAAGAATAACAATATTTTTATTTTTAAGACTCGTCAGAGAAGTATCAGATTTGCATGGTTCGCTACTATAAATGTATTGAAAATCTCTGATTTCTTCAATTGAATGTATAGGCTTAAGCTCAGTCTGCTTATTCAAACTGTAGAGCATGTACCACACTTTATTGACTGCTGCAAAATTATTTTTCATATCCTTACCATAGAAGGCGTCAGATGGTTTGATAGGTAGTTTTTGCCATCCGCCTCTTACTCCCAAAAATAATAATGGGCCAATCAGTGTCAGAAAAATGATGGATTGAAAATAATATGATCTCACCGGATGCCAGTCTTCAAAGAGATACTCTAGTCGTTTTAGGCCCACAATCAGAATTAATAAACTAAAAAAGCTGACTTTCCACGAGATAAAATCCCGCGATGAAGACCAAGCTTCGTTAAAGTTGCTTAGGTACCCAATTGCCCTCGCATCAAGTGTGGTGCCCCATTCGGGATAAATCAATAGAGAGCCAAATTCAATTAGACAAACAAAAGCCCAAACCATAGGAGTTAGCCACTTATTGAGAGATCTCAGCCAATTTTTTCCAAAAATAAGAAACAATATCCAAGGTAAATATGAAAGTAATACAGCCGCACAAGCCATTGAAAAATCAAGTCTTAAACCGTGTAATGAAGGTCTAAATAAATCAGGAACGCCATTTTGGAAAATAAAAAG
>JAYTNJ010000138.1:0-2606 GCA_043748345.1 Saprospiraceae bacterium | reverse complement strand
CGCTGAAATCCTCGCTGGCAAGGCCAGTTTGATCGATCACCTTCTGTAGACTGATTTTTTGAAATATGCCATTTACCTGTCAGAAATGTAGCGTAACCTGCTTCTTGAAAAACCTCAGCCATGGTTACTGAATTTTTACTCAAATCATCTGTATACCCCGGCTCTTTATAATTTTCTGTAGATAAATGTCCCATGCCAGCTTGATGTGGATACAGACCTGTAAGTAAAGAAGCGCGCGATGGGCTACATCTGGCGGTGTTGTAAAATTGAGTAAATCTAAGGCCATTTTTCGCAAGTCTGTCAATATTTGGAGTGCGTATTTCAGATCCAAAACATCCAATATCTGAGTATCCCATATCATCAGTAAGTATGACTATGACATTGGGTTTTTTTGAATTTGTATTTTTATCCTGAAAGAAAGCAGTATTTAAAACAAAACTCGATAGCAATAGTAATAAAAACAAACCTTTACTCATCAATGTATTAATCATCTCTTTATTGGTTATTTAATTTCACTTTCAATTTATTTATCATCCAATCCGGACCCACTTCGTTTGCAGTTAAAGGGCGAAAAACCTTATTCTGTCCAATATATTCTTCGGCTCCAATATCATTTTTCTTATTTCTGAGATTACCTGATATATCAACACCTACATCAGAAATCTCGGCAGTATTTATAGCAGGACTCTTAGGTTCTAAGTGAAATAATCCATCACTTTTGCCTTTTAAGATGGGATCTATGTCTGTAACTCCGGCAGGTAGAGATACATTGCTAACTTTTTGTCCAAAAGCAATATTTCCTTTAAAATGATTGGGTTTAAAATTAAAAATGTCTAAAGGTGGTGTCTTATCTACATCTTCTATATTGACAGCGTTTTCTTTACAGTTATAAACCAGATTATTTAGAAAACAATTGTTTTCCGGAAATAAAACCATTTGCAGATCCGGCCAGTCATTTTTATATGAAAAGCCTATATTCATTCCGTTTTCCCCACAATTTATAAATGTATTATGAGCAAAATAGCCATTTTGAACCTGAAGATATTTTGGTAGATTTTTCTTTTTTGGGGCAAAATTGCCGGTAAGGCTTTTTTCAAAATATTCTCCTGCAATTAAACGCAAACCATCCTCAGTTACATTGTCAACATAATTGTTGAAAACCCTGTGATTAGCTCCTGCAACACGTATTCCTGATGTGCCTGCCTCTCCTTTGCCCAAAATAAAATTTCCTTCAAAAGTATTGAATTTGCCTCTTCGTCCTACAAGACCACCTTTTGAGGCGATGACTGTATTATACCGAACAATATTATGATTTGATTTTAAGGAAACAATTTCTGTTCCCTCCCCATGTGCATGGTCAAAAAGGTTATTTTCTATAATAAAATAAGCCCCATCATCTCCGGTTTGATCGGCATGTCCATAACCGAATATTCTTAAAATTTCACGTCCGTTAGCATTCGCAATAAAAGGGATATCTTTTATAAAACATCTATCCACTTGATTATAACGAGCATCTTCTTCGTTATTTTGAATGACTGGCTTCATATTACTTTTACCGCTCATGAAGCAATGGTCCATTCGATTATGACTACCTGCAAAAAAGACCCAATAATAATCTGTTTTATAATCGACAGGATTGTAATCAACTATTGCACAATTGGTTAGTCGGCAATGATCAGAATTAAAACTTATAACTGAAATACTTTTTGCTGAGATAGCACCCTGCTTAAACAGAAGTCCATCTGCAATCAAATATGGTTTTGAAAAACTCAGTGTTGAGTTTCCAGTCAGAATCACTTTTCCGGGATTTTGGGCCCGCAAGGTAATATTCGCTTTTGGTGTGGCCACAGAACTGAAATCAATCATCACATCTGTCCATACCCCATCTTTCATCACAACAACATCACCAGGTTTAGCATCATTGATTGCTCCAATTAATTCGCTTGGGTTTGAGACGATAATGTCTTTATTGATTGAATTGAGATTATTATTCCCGTTAAATGTTTTTGAACTGGAATAACATGAGAAGCAGGTCAGTAATAAAACCACACATTTAATAAATATTTTTTCTATTTTCATTTTCTATTTTTATCCATTAAGAATTTAAAGCTCATTCTACTTTTTAACGCTGTTTATGTATACGTTGGTTTTAAATTCTATTATAATATTAGAAAGAGGGGTGTCTTTACTTAAATTTTTAACCACATGCACCATAGGTTCTGCAAATCTGACAGTATTTGGAATTTGAATTCCCTGACCGTCAACCCCATCAGGATAAAATCTGGGATCTGTTAACTGTACTTTATTCAATCGAACTACCACTCGCTGTGCATGACTATGAAGTTCGCGAGTATCACCAGGAGCAAGCCGTTCTTCAAAAACACGAAATATCTCATCTTCGTATACAATGGCATTTTTTGGTGGCTCCAACCAAACCTCAGGTCCTTTTGGTTCAGGATGTACCTTTTTAATCGCAACTTCAAAATATTCACCGCTATTAAAGATAATGTAACTATTCAGCCCAAAAGTATAACATTTTTAAAAAAAGTAAAAGTTATCCACAAAAATAGATTCGAGTGCTTCAAAAAGTAAAAGATATTCACAAA
>JAYTNJ010000137.1:0-9620 GCA_043748345.1 Saprospiraceae bacterium | reverse complement strand
GGCAAGCAGGTCAAAAAAGATACCCAGATCAAATACAGCATCTATGAAGAAGCCGGCGTAGGTGAGTATTGGATTGTTTTTGCAGATATGAGATTTGTTGAAGTTTTTATCCTGGAAAATGGAAAATACCAACGACTCAATACTTTCTCAGAAGATGATGTTGTTCCGGTCAAGACTTTGCCGGGAATGGAGCTCAGTATTGATGATATTTTTGAAGGACTTTAATGTATTTTAGCAGATCTAAAAAAAAATCTTCTTACTTTATTTGAGCATGGAGAGAAATAACTAAGACTACACCGATACTACAGCCTTGATATGAGGGTCAGGGTGATAATCCATAAGCGTAAAATCTTCAAATTTGAAATCAAAAATAGATTTTACTTCAGGATTGATAATCATCCTGGGAAGTTGCTTGGGAGTACGGGTAAGCTGTAGCCGGGCCTGTTCGAGATGATTATTGTACAAGTGTACATCCCCAAAGGTATGTATGAACTCTCCTGGTTCAAAGCCACAAACCTGCGCCACCATCATCGTCAGCAAGGCATAAGAAGCAATATTGAAAGGCACACCCAGGAAAGTATCCGCAGATCTTTGATACAGCTGACAGGAGAGCTTCCCATCAGCAGCATAAAACTGAAACAGGCAGTGGCAAGGTGTAAGTGCCATCTGATCGAGCTCACCCACATTCCAGGCATTGATGATCATGCGGCGCGAATCTGGGTTGGTTTTTAAGGTTTGAATCAATTGACTAATCTGGTCAATAGTTTGACCATCTAGTTTAGTCCACGATCTCCACTGTTTACCGTAGACAGGTCCAAGGCCTCCATTTTTATCTGCCCATTCGTTCCAGATGCGCACTCCATTATCATTGAGATATTTTATATTGGTATCCCCATTAAGAAACCACAGCAGCTCATATATGATAGATTTGAGATGGAGCTTTTTGGTGGTCAGCATAGGAAATCCATCGCTCAGGTCAAAACGCATTTGATAACCGAATACGCTGATAGTACCAGTACCCGTACGGTCCGTTTTTTCTGTACCTGTTACCAGAATATGTTTTAAAAGATCATGATATTGTTTCACTACCCGCGATTTAGCGACAAAGGTATTAATAAAGAAGATAATTTGAAATTTGATATTTAAAAAATCACCACTACTATTTTTAAGGTACCAGGAATTACTAATCTATGTCATAATTGATAAGGATTTCAATCACTTCATAAGTGGAATTAAGCCTCTAATTTTGACTTATTAAAAATAACAATTTAATGAAAAGTCCTGAAATCAGCAATCTATCTCATCAATTATCTTTACTAGAGGCAAGTATGACTGTTCAGGCCGACAATAGAAATAATTCATTAAATACACTTCATACTACACAACTGACAGCTGCACAAAACCTCATTCATTACCTCACGTTGAGAAGTGAAGATATTCGTGATATTCAACACACATTGCATGACTTGGGATTATCTTCCCTCGCAAGTTCGGAGAGCCATATTAAGAGTCAGATTCAGGCCATTCAACAAAGATTGGGTAAAAACTACACTGAAAAACAGCTGAGTGCATGTACCCATGATTGGAGCAAAAAGGATTTGAAGGCTAAGAGTAATGCTCTTTTCGGATATAAGGAAAACAGTATGTTACCTTATATTATGGTAACATTTGATTCATCATTTGCTGATAATTATGCACTTATAAAAAATCTTTTATTGAATGGTATGAATATCGCCAGAATCAACTGTGCCCATGATGATGAAGCTACCTGGGCAAGAATGATTGAAAAAATTAAAAAAGCCACACTTAAAACAGGAAAATCCTGCAAAATATATATGGATCTGGCAGGACCAAAAATCAGAACCCGAATTCTCAATAAAGGTGAAAAAAAAGGAAGGGTAAAGGTGCAGGAAGGACAATTTATCTGGCTCGCCGAAAGTAATCATGGTTTTGAAAAAGATGACATTGTTATTAATCCAAATGAACAGGGTATCATCGGTATCCTAAAAAAAGGAGAAAGAGTTTTTATCGACGATGGTATCATTCAGGCCGAAGTTGAAAAGGTAAAAAATGATAAAGTCGGCATAAGAATAACACGAATTTCATCAGAAAAAAAAATAATCAAAGAAGGAAAAGGCATTAACTTTCCTGATTCGTCTATTAACATACCATCCCTGACTGAGTTTGATATATCTGTAATGCCCTTTGTATGCGAAAACGCTGATATGATAGGGTATTCCTTTATAAGAGATAAGAATGACCTTGTATATCTGACACACACCATCAAAGAAAATAATGGAAAGGTGCCTCATATTATCATTAAAATAGAAACACCTGAAGCAGTCATCAATCTTCCTGAATTATTGATCGAAGGTATGAAAAATGAAATTTTTGGGGTAATGATAGCCAGAGGCGACCTTGCTGTAGAAATAGGATTTGAAAGAATGGGAGAAATACAGGAAGAGATTCTCTGGATATGCGAAGCTGCTCATACCCCGGTAATCTGGGCAACGCAAGTACTTGAAAATATGAATAAATCCGGTATGGCAACCCGTTCAGAGATAACAGATGCTGTCAAAGCGGGTCAAGCAGAATGTGTGATGGTCAACAAAGGGCAGCATACCATAGAAGTCATTGAAGCACTAAAAGATATCTTCCAACGGACATCAGAGCACAGAAGCAAAAAAAGATTTACTTTTAGGTCATTAAAGATTGCAAAAAGATTTATCTCATCATCCGATAGGTAAGCTTAATATAATTAAGCACTAGATCATAAATATCCTTATACAACCAGTTTTATCTTAAACCATCTGTTTATTTAAAATACGAATCATAGTATAGCAATAATTAATCGGTAAGTTTGCACGTAAAGTTCTATATTTGTCCTGATTTTTGTTAATTAATTTTTCATGCCACTCGATAAAACCGGAATCGCAAAACGTATTGCTCAGGAAGTAAAAGAAGGATACTATGTCAATCTCGGCATAGGTATACCTACCCTGGTGGCCAATTATGTACCCGAAGGTCTCAATGTAGAATTTCAAAGTGAAAATGGTGTCCTCGGCATGGGACCATTCCCCTATGAAGGTGAGGAAGATGCTGATTTGATCAATGCCGGCAAACAAACTATAACTACCTTGCCTGGAGCGAGTTTTTTTGATTCAGCTATGAGTTTCAGTATGATACGGGGCAAACACGTAGATCTTACTATCCTCGGAGCCATGGAAGTATCTGAAGATGGTGATATAGCCAACTGGAAAATACCCGGAAAAATGGTAAAGGGTATGGGCGGAGCCATGGATTTGGTAGCTTCAGCCGAAAACATCATTGTTGCCATGATGCATGTCAATAAAGCCGGAGAGTCAAAATTACTCAAGAAATGTACCCTTCCTCTCACAGGTGTAAAATGTGTAAAAAAGATCGTCACTGAACTTGCAGTACTTGAAGTAACAGATCAAGGTTTCAGACTGCTTGAAAGAGCTCCCGGTGTGTCTGTCGAATTTATAAAATCAGTCACAGAAGGAAATCTTATCATAGACCGCGAAATCCCGGAAATGATTCTTGATTAGTCTGGTCAAATCTTGATTTGAATGATATTATTGAATCAATTTTGTATTTTCGCTTGTAAATAAAGATAGAATGGATTCAGAAAATAATTACTTGCAAATAAACCTCAAATCATGGAATGAAAAGACAGATATACACATCAAATCTGAATTTTATGACATGAAAGGTTTTTTAGATGGTAAATTATCACTCAATGATATAGAAATGAAGTTATTGGGAGATATAAAAGGAAAATCAATCCTGCATTTACAGTGTCATTTCGGACAGGACACTATCTCCTTGAGTCGCTTAGGTGCCGAAACTACTGGTGTTGACTTTTCTGAAAAAGCAATAGAAAATGCGCTGAATATTGCAAAGGAACTTAAAGTAAATTCAAAATTTATTTGCTCAGATATATATAGCCTTCCACAACATCTGGATGAAAAATTTGATATCGTTTTCACCAGTTATGGCGTGATAGGCTGGCTGCCAGATATCACAAAATGGGCAGAAGTTATATCTCATTTTCTGAAACCGGGGGGTATTTTTGTTATGGCTGAATTTCATCCTGTAGTATGGATGTATGATGACAACTTTGAAAAAATCACACATAGTTATTTTAATGCCAAACCTATCTTTGAAACTGAAACAGGTAGTTACGCGGATAGAAATGCCGGCCATACCACTTCATGTGTGGTTTGGAACCATTCATTGAGTGAAGTCATCACTAGTTTGATGCATCAGGGTCTTACCATTTCTGATTTTATTGAATACGCTTATTCGCCATACAATTGTTTTAACCAAACTTCAGAAATAGAACCCGGCAAATTTGTCATCTCACATTTCGGTAATAAAATTCCAATGGTATTTGCCATTAGAGCCGTAAAAACATAATTTCTGTAAAATACACATCAAAAAGAAGGGACAAGTTAGGCTTCTTCTCTGAATTTATTTATTTCTTCCAAACTCATTTTACTCAATACTTCAATGGCGTGATAATAACCTTTTTTGACTATTTTATCAAAATCCGTCCAGGCCGTCAGTCCAAATTTTGAAACATCCGGATTGAAATGAAGATCCAGAAGATTTTTTGATTCATCAAGTAATTTAATGATAGCCATTTCGTCTATCTGTTCAGGATCAGTAAAAATTCGATAATATATTTTTTTATTAGTACCTTTGGTGAGATAGTTGTATTCATCATTTATTTTATATCCATACATAAAACCAAGCAGTACCCCTTCTCGCACTCCACCTCCTTAAACAGATGCCGGCCAGATAATACAAATACCCCTTCTATCATAAAAATAAGGGACATTAACTGAGAGTTTCTCCTTACAGGTCAGTGGAAGATTGTCTTTTAAGATATTTCTGAGTATATCAACAAGCAATTTTTCATTTTCAGGCAAGCTGTCATAAAATTCTACAATAGATCTGAATTTCGTTTTCATTGTTGTCAATATCCCATATAATTCCATGCTGATTCATAATGACCTTCCGATTCCACATGACTGATCAGAGACGCAAATAACTCGTACTGTGCAATGGTCGCAGTATCGCCCACAATGACAAGCTTCTTCTGTGCCCGGGTCATGGCTACATTGAGCCTTCTTTCATCTTTGAGAAAACCGATCTCACCTTTATCATTGCTTCTCACCAGTGTAATATAAATTACTTCCTTTTCCTGCCCCTGAAAACCATCAATGGAATTGACTTCAATATCCAGCTGACGCAAAGTCTCATCCTCAATTATTTCTTGCCTTATATATCTAACCTGATCTTTATAGGGACTAATAATGCCAATAGAAGCACCCGTCAGTTTTTCAAGATTGAGCAGAAGGTGCTCTCTGATGATCATGTACTCACCTTCATTAGTATAGCTTTTTGATTCATTACTTACCACTTCTTCAAAACCACAGCCAGCTGTATCTATAAATACCAAAGGCGTATTATCGTTTCTTAACTTTCTTTGTCCTATATCAGGATCTGAAATCAGTTTCCCACCATAAAACCGCTCATTACTGAATGATAAAATTGTGTCATGCATACGATATTGTATCCAATAGAGCACATTCCTTCATGTTTTCTGTCATGATGTCAAAAATGGTTGTTTCCAATCCCAACTTTACTGCTTCTGTGCTTTTAACGGTTGGAGGGAGTTGTTTATGGTCACCGGCAAGGATAACTCTTTTAGCTTTTATCATGGCATTCCAACATTCCGGCTCCAAGGCCTGAGACGCTTCGTCAATGATTACTGTTTGGAAAAATATATCTTTAAGCATCTTATTACTTACCCCTATCAGTGTAGTGGCGATAACTTCTGATGCATGAATGATGGAATCAATTAATCTGTCTTCAAGTTCAAATGCCCATTTACGGAGGTCCCTCGCTTCTTTTCTTAACTCTCTTCGCTTATCCCGCTCTTCGACTCCAAATTGTCTTTTGTACTGTGAAGCCTTCTTGTCAGATTCACGAGCCTGAATCCTCACTTTTTTGATATGCACCCATTCTGAGTGATTTCTTACTTTTTCATCTATGGTCAGATGCACCAGATCATCATGGATACGGGTAATATTTCCTATCCTCAGTACGGAAATGCCTCTGGCAGAAAGTCTCTCAGCCAGTAAATCTACCGCATTATTGCTGGAAGCGCACACCAGGACTCTTTTTTCAGACTTCAGCAATACTTCAGTGAGTGCCACCAATGTAGTAGTTTTACCTGTGCCCGGAGGCCCTTGAATGATACCCAAACTGGGAATCCTTGCGGACATTTCTATCGCTTTTTTTTGAGAATAATTCAGACTTTTGAAGTTTTGGATAAACCCATCATCGTTGAAAATACTTAAAGTTTGATTAATACTACCAGAACCCACAGCCTGTCGTAAAGCCATAATATGAGGGACTTTTGAATCCAAAACAGTCTTCATAGCAGATATCATAACCTTATATGGACGATCATCATAAACGATTTCTACTCCAGTCAATCCTTTTTCCGGAAGACCAACCTTTTCTATCTGATCGGCATGGATCATAAGTGTCATCCTATCATTTCTGACGGAAGCCACAGTACATCTGATATCGGTTCTTTCGCCCTGAATATTGAACAAAGAAGCAGCAATCCCCTCCGAAAACCTATGATTTTCTGTGCTGCTTTTCGTTTTTTTAACTTCTATTTCTATATGGTCACCTACAGTGTATGATGTTCGTAAGATTTCAACAGGATACCACACAAATCCACCATTGACTTTCTCCTGGATACTTTTACTATCGCGAAGCGATTTAAAAAACAATTCATCATGCTTTCTTTCAGCTTCGATGGCACTGATGATGGTCAAGTACCTGTTTGTAATATCCGGATTTGTCATATAAACGAATCAAAGATATTCATTAAGAATATTCTATTTACATTTTAATCTGATATTTACCGTTAATAAAATTGTTTTAACACACTTCTTTACTATCTCTGTTGTTCTATTTGCAAATTAATTATTGTCTGAACACAGTTTTTACAAACATCCCTCTATATTTGGCAAAAATTAAAGAATATGTCTAAAAAAGAACTCAATATACTGTGTATCTCAAGATTTTTCAAAGGTGGGGATTTTATCAAAAGTGCCAAAGCTGAAGGCAATAATGTTTTTCTTCTTACCAGCAAAAAACTGGAAAAAGAAGCCTGGCCTTGGGATAGTATAGATGAGACATTTTATATGGTAGAGGATGAGCTGGGTCATTGGCATAGAGATTATCTGATAGGAGGTTTGGCTCATAAAATGCGGAATACCAAATTTGATGCTTTTGTAGCACTGGATGATTTTGATGTAGAACATGTGGCACATTTAAGAGAGTATTTTCGGACTCCAGGCATGGGAGAAACCACAGCAAGATATTTCAGAGACAAACTGGCCATGCGTATAAAAGCTAAATCCGAAGGCATACCTGTACCTGAATTCACCGCTCTTTTTTATGATGAAGATATCCACAAATTTACGGACACTGTCTCCCCACCATGGTTGGTAAAACCTCGTAGTCAGGCATCAGCTGCCGGAATCAAAAAAATATTTTCGAAAGAAGAACTCTGGGAACACCTCCAGTATCTTGATGGCGATAGACATCAATACTTGATAGAAAAATTTGCTCCCGGTGATGTATTTCACGTGGATTCGCTAACTTATGAAGGAAAGGTTGTCTTTTCCAGGGTTAGTCAATATATAGACACACCATTTGATGTGGCGCATGGTGGAGGAATTTTCAGATCTTGCACGATCGAGATAGGAAGTACAGACGATACTGCAATCCAAAAATTAAATGCAGATGTGATGAAAGGATTTGGTATGGCATACAGTGCATCTCATACCGAATTCATAAAAGGAAACGATGATGGGAAATTTTATTTTCTTGAAACAGCTTCCCGGGTGGGCGGAGCACATTTGGCAGATATGGTAGAGCAAGCTACAGGTATCAATCTTTGGGTAGAATGGGCAAGAATCGAAACAGCAGTCTGCCGAAAAACAAAGTATAAGTTACCCAAGGTACGAAAAGACAATGCCGGTATTATGATCTCACTCAGCAAATACGAGAAACCGGATACATCATCATTTGAAGATAAAGAAATAGTATGGCGTATGGACAAAAAGCACCATATCGGTTTGATCGTGCAATCTAAGGATAGAAGTAGAATACTCCATCTTCTCGATAAATATTGTGAAAGAGTAAAAAATGAATTTCACGCAAGCCTTCCTGCAAAGGAAAAACTGGTAGAGTTAGAAGGATAGATATAAATATTTGTATATTTCATTTTAGCATTAATTTTCGGATTTTAAAAGTGTAGGTCTGAAACAATAAATTTAATTGATACCAGATTTACAGATCATGCTGCATATCAAATTTGAGACATTTTTTGTAAATATGAATGAATATTTTAAGTCATTAATTTTTTTTAATATAAAATAAATCATAAAAGATACCCTGATGAAAACACGTATTTTGTTTTTGTTCATCCTTACTTTTTTTTCTGAACAACTGGCCTTTTCACAAACTCTCGACGTAAAATACTTTGAAAAAATGAAATGGAGAAATATCGGACCGCAACGTGGTGGCCGATCTCTGGGGTGTTCAGGAAGTCCCGGAAGACCATATGAATACTATTTTGGAGCTACTGGCGGCGGTCTTTGGAAAACAACGGATGGTGGTCAGGAATGGCTTCCCGTCACTGATGGTAAAATTACTTGTTCGTCAATAGGAGCAGTAGCGGTAGCAGAAACCAATCCTGATGTAGTATATATAGGTGGTGGTGAGACACAATTGCGTGGAAGTATCACCCAGGGCGATGGCGTTTACAAAACCACAGATGCCGGAAAAACATGGCGACATTTGGGCCTCAGGGAAACACAGGCAATTTCCCGAATCAGAGTACATCCAACCAATCCTGACATTGTGTATGTGGGAGCTTTGGGTCATCCATATGGTGAAAACGAAGAACGCGGCGTATTTAAATCAGTTGATGGCGGGATTACCTGGAAAAAAGTGCTTTACATCAGCCCGCGCGCAGGTGTTGCGGACTTGATCATTGATCGTAACAACCCAAAAGTACTATATGCTACCACTTGGCAAGTCTATCGAAAGACTTGGAAAATGTGGGGCGGCGGGCCGGATTGTAAACTTTGGAAATCTGAAAACGGTGGAGAAACATGGACCGATTTAAGCAAAAACCCAGGAATGCCCGAAGGTATGCTTGGAAAAATAGGGATAACTGTATCCCCCGCTGACTCCAAAAGACTTTGGGCTATTGTCGAATCTAATGACGGAGGAGTATATCGTTCAGATGATGCAGGTGCGACATGGAAAAAAACTAACGATGAGCGAAAACTGCGACAGCGTGCTTTTTATTACTCGAGAATATATGCCGATCCGTTTGACCGGGAGACCGTTTACTGTCTGAATGTGGATTTTTATAAATCAACTGATGGCGGTCAAAAATTTGATCAGGAAATCAAAGTACCCCATGGTGACAATCATGACCTTTGGATCGATCCAAACAATCCCATGCGAATGATTACATCCAACGATGGTGGTGG
>JAYTNJ010000136.1:0-4604 GCA_043748345.1 Saprospiraceae bacterium | reverse complement strand
GCAGTGATCAATGTAGGTGTGTTTCTTATACCTGATACTCCTTCCTCATTTGTGATGGATGTTTGCAACCCGTCAGTAAATGCTTTTGATGGTTGATGGCAGGTACCACAGGACATTTTATGGTTTCCAGATAAAATTGGGTCATAAAAGAGTTGTTTACCGAGAGCAATTACTTCCGGATTATTTATAATATCTTTTGGCAGATTGGCATAGTAATCCATATTGAAAAGATTTAAAGAAAAGAGTTCTTCAGTTTGATAATTAAGACCGGTTTTTTCATTAGGATTTCTGTATATGATAGGTAGGTCGTTGGTTTCCCATTGCTGCAATAAACTCAAGATAGGCTTGATATAGTCTTTATAAAAAATAACTCTATTGAAGCTATTAAAATCATTATTATCCTGTATATACTTTTTTGCCAAATCAATTGATTCTGCAATTTTATAAACCGTAGTTTGTTCTGAATATATGGTATTTAACAACTCTGATATACCTGTCAAACTATTGACCGAATTTTCTAAACCAGTTTTAGATCCAGGTGTATCAAAACCAGTTACTTGAATGGTATAAAGCCTAATTATTGCTTTTAAGATTGCTCTTTTAATATCTGATTCTCCCAATTCATTAGAAATGAATACATTTTTTGTTTTCTCCAGAGCCGCTTTTAACTCCAGTGCTTTTTTTAATATTTCTTCATGATCGATGCTATCCTTAAACAACAATTCGTCTATTACTTGAAGGCCTCTAGGTTCCAAAATATTGACCGCAGGTATATTTTGCTCCACGGATGGCAGCGGAGCACCATTCATATATCTTTTAACTGTTTCTTCACTAATATGGTCAAGCAGAAACTGAATAGTTCTGAATTGTTTTTGAAGATCAGAATACTGATATTTGGATTGTTCCTCTGATCCATTTTCTTGCAGAATTAATACAAAAGCTACACTACTTTGGTATAAGGTATTATAATTATTATCCAGCCATTGTTTTATTTCTTCCTCTCTTGTAGTTGTATTTTCAAAAGAGGAAAATAAAAAAACTGTAGCGATTAGCAAAAAGATAATTTTAAATTTCATTTGGTTATTTTATGTGATGATATTTTGAGGTTATGTCTTATTATCTCTTTTTCTAATAATATTTAAATGAAATATCTGCAATAATAGAACGAAGTCATTTAATAAAATACAAAGGTATTTGTTAACCTGATTTTATTTGTAAAAGTCATTAAAACTAACATTTGAACTATAACCCACTAAAAATTAAAAAATATTTTACAAAAGAAGCCATCCCAAGCACACATTGCTGGAATGGCTTTCAAATATATATGAAGTAAATTATTGTACTACAAACTTATAAATATCGCCCTTTTTAGTTTGCAAGAAATACATCCCGGCGGTCAAATCTCCTACATATGCATTGTTGGTTTTTGCAAAAGTTTTCATTCTTTTTCCTTCTACATTGTAAATTGCGAATTCAATCTCCTCATCCAGAAAAATTTCTCTGGTGGTAGGATTAGGAAATATTTTTAGAGATTTTAAAGTTTTGTCATCTGGATTTTTCAAACCTGAAACTTTAATCTTATCAAATCCATGTATAGCATAGGTCAAAGAATGATTGAATGGAAATGCGTTGTTAACATTTGGATGTTGAGAATTGACCAAAAGGGATTTCCCGTCAGGAGTCATAATACAGCCAGTAACCTCAGCTCCACGCGGCACAGCAGAAATTCTAATCAGATCATTGACAGAGGCATTTTTAGCCTTTCTTACATCAAGAAGGAACAACTCACAAGTAGGATTGGTAACTCCAGCCGGAACTCTTCCATATGATAAACCATTAAGATCTTCACATATTACCAAAAATGACTTTCCATCTATTTGGATGACATTCAAACCATCAGGATTTGTTAAATGTTTTTCAGGGTAGCTGGCTTCTGCAGGACTTGCATTTTTACCAAACCAAGGACCCCCATTAACGGCTACACCAATTTCTGATGTTGCCGGGTCATAATACCAGACCCTACCATAAGGGTCTTCGAAAGCGTCATTTGCGGCTGTTGTATATCCTTGTGCCACAGCAAGGCTATTCATATATGGGTGTATCACTCCCCCTAATGCGACACCTGCTTTGAGAGATACGCCTCCGTCATCACGGCCAGTCTCAGTCCAGTAAACATAGCCAGATTTAGGATCAATTGCCACCCATTCATTTCTTAAAAACATAGTGGCTCCGTTAGCCACCGCATATCCGTTTAGATTATTCTTTAGTATACCCACAGTAGAAGGTATTTCCAACCATTTACTGCCTTGAGCATCATGCTTGTAAAAATACATCTTGCCCTTAGAAAATTCATTCGCTTTATCTGCTACAAATTTTATGAAAGCAGAAGGTGCTTCGTCGTTACCAAGGTATACTGTTTTTAAATCCGTAGAAATAGCCCCACCTTCCCAACCGGCACGTCCCCAGTTATATTGTTTTCTTATAGCTTTTGCTTGTTTCGGGTCAATTTCAACCATCCAGTTGAAATTTTCATATTTATTTAAAACTAATGAATCCCAACCTGCAATATCTGTTTTAATTGTCCACTTAGCTGTATCTCTCACGCCTTGACCAGTAACAATCCCTCCAACTCTAACAGGGGTAGAACTTGTAGAAGTATTACCATTATGAATAGAAGCCGTATTTGTCCTAAACCATTCTTCAGCTGTCCATATTCTACCATTTGGAGCAGATATACCGCCACAATTCATGCCTATTTCTCCTACTGTGTTTACAAAATCAACATTAAAGAATTTTCCTTCCCTACCATCTGACAATTTCTGATCTTCTACTTCTAAAGTACCGTCAGCAGCTCTTTTAATCTTGTAAACAGTCATACCGCCACCGTCTCCCAATCTGTCATCTTGATAGATCATCTCATGATTTATAGATACCCAGCCCTGAGATTTTCCAGATGAATCAGGCGTAATCCCTATAAAGTCATGCCACTCTTTAGCAATAGCTCTACCTGCCGGGCTATTGTAAGTTTTTGTACTTTGAACAATGTCGTGGCCACCGATAAATAATACTTGCATACTTAAAGGCGACGGCGGTAAAACTATTACTTGTGGCACATAGCCTACCGGAATTGTAATCTTTTCATTAAACGGTCCATCCTGGCCATTAAGGTTTAATAAATAAACGAAAATAATTAATAATGTAAATAAATTCTTTTGCATAAACAAAAATTTAAATGATTAAACAATGAGCAAAAGTCTACACTAAATGTTACTTATCGATAAATTCAATATTATCTTACCTTTAAGTTAATGTTAAGTAATGGATGTAAATATTTGACAGTAAAATGAAAATAATGATATAATAATAAATTATAATGTGTTCTTAACAAATTCAGTTAAATCAGCCTTAAGGACGGGGATTACTTTTGTTAGATAATGATGTTTTTATGTATTTTCTAAGTGCAGGCTTCTAAAATCATACCCTAAAATTGTTTTATCAAAAAAAGGCCCTCACCACAGTGAGAGCCCAATCATCAAAGCCACATAAAAAATTTTATAGCTTTTTCAATGTTAGTCTTATTTTAAATACCACATAAGGGTATTTATATCATCACCTCCTTGTCTGGTTACCGCTTCAATTCTATTGGGGCCATTAAGTCCCTGTTCGATTATCGGATAGATAAATCTAACCGGAATCTTGCCACCATTTTGATTTGAAATAGCCGGTTTCAAGTTAGGAATTTTTGTTCTTCTCCAGTCAAACCAAGCTTCCATACCTTGGTAAAAGAAGGATATCCACTTTTGAAATCCAATTTTTTTCAGATTTTCATCTTTGTTTTCTGTCAATTTAACCTCATTTCTATCCAAATATGCAGTTGAAGCAGTCAATCCATAAAATTCAAAGGAAGCTTTAACCCCTGCAGTATAATAAGGATTTGAACTGCCAACTACCCATGATTTCGAGACAGCTTCAGCTAGTAAAAACTGTAACTCAGCATAAGTCATAATTATTCCTTTTGCTATATTCAAGCCTTGAGCGGTAATTGCATTCTCGTAAAAATTTGCACTAATTCTTGAATGATTTTCTGGACCACCTGCGAAGGTAAGTGCAGATACATCATCCAATCCGTTAGGAAGGCCTATAAAAACTTCATTGGCAGTTCCTTCAGTTTTTGGAGTTGCTCTGAAAAATATTTTAAGCCTGGGATCATCAAGAGATTTTAAAGTGTCCAACATAAATTTACTCGCTCTGAATTCATTGAATGACCCACTTCTGGCAGAAAACAAAGGAAACTGATCCGGAGATGCCGCTTTATAGGTAAAGGTTGCATTATCGCTATTGTTTTCAAAAATAGGATTAACACTTGGGTTGGAGAGAATCTCAGTAAGTTCTGTTGCAGGAGACTTCTTATTAGATATCCGAATCAAATACCTCACTCTTAACGAATTGGCAAGTTTTCTCCATTTAGTAAGATTTCCGTTGTATATCAAATCTCCCCCTACTACCCCAGAAGTAGTTGCTAATAAACCATTTGCATTTTTCAGATCTGAAAGTATGCCTGCATAAACAGCTTCCTGGCTATCATATTTGGTATAATATATACC
>JAYTNJ010000135.1:0-11862 GCA_043748345.1 Saprospiraceae bacterium | reverse complement strand
GATTATCTTTAAATTATTATTTTTTTATCTTTTTGTTCTTCAAACTTCCACCTTACAGGGTCAATCAGAAGTATTAGACCTGAATTCAGATCACTATTGTAACAAAGCCCATGGCGCACGCCGATTTTTTTCAGGCGCTCCAAGGACTGCCTCTATAACAGATAATTATGACCTGAAATATTACAGATTTGAGTGGGAAATAGATCCCGCAGTTTACCTAATAAAGGGAACAGTTACACCATATTTCAAAGTACTGACAGACGGATTTTCTGAAATAAATTTTGATTTTTCGAGTCAACTGAAGGTGGATAGCATAAAATATAAAGGAATTAAACTTGCTTTTTCGCAGGCTTCGACTTACACTCTAAATATAAAATTTCCTTCTGCTATCTCCAAGTCATCTATCGATAGTTTGTCCATATCTTATTCCGGAGCTCCGCCTTCAGGAGGTTTTGGTTCATTCATTAAGAGTACACACAAAGGGGAACCCATTATCTGGACTTTGTCCGAACCTTTTGGTGCTCAGGATTGGTGGCCATGTAAAAATGGCCTTGATGACAAAATAGATAGTATTGATGTGATTGTCACCACACCAGCAAAATATCGGGCCGCAAGCAATGGTACCCTTGTCGCTGAAAAAGATGCAGGAGGAGATTTGAAAACTTACCATTGGAAGCACAAATATGCTATAGCTCCTTATCTCGTAGCAATTGCTGTGACCAATTATTCTGTTTATACCGATAACGTAAAGCTATCAGACGGTACAAATATGCCAATGGTTAATTACGTCTATCCTGAAGATATCGAGGCTGCCAAAAAAGGTACAGCAGACAATGTTAAAGTTCTACAATTTTTTGACAGCTTATTCATTTCATACCCGTTTAGAAAAGAAAAGTATGGCCATGCTCAGTTTGGATGGGGAGGAGGCATGGAACATCAGACTATGAGCTTTGTAATCAATTACGGATGGGGTTTATTGGCCCATGAACTTGCCCATCAATGGTTTGGCGATCTGGTGACATGTGGAAATTGGGAGGATATCTGGTTGAACGAAGGTTTTGCCACATATCTGGAGGGATTGAGTAGGGAGAGATTCCCTCAAGGACCCAATGACTGGCGTAACTGGAAAGCAGGGAAGATATCATCTGTTACGTCAACACCTTCAGGTTCTGTAAAGGTCAATGACCCGACCAATGTAAACCGAATTTTTAGTTCGGCGCTCAGCTACAACAAAGGATCGTATGTACTTCACATGCTTAGATGGAAGCTTGGAGATAATAATTTTTTTAAGGCTTGCCGCAATTATTTGAATGAACGTGCTTATAGTTATGCCATAACTTCGGATCTGAAAGCTCATCTGGAAAGTGTTTCAGGACAGGATATGACTGAATATTTTAAAGACTGGTTTGAAGGACAGGGTTTTCCGACCTATCAGCTTTCCTGGGATCAGAAAGATGGTAAGACTATGATCAGAATAAAACAAACCACATCTCACGCATCCGTTAACTTTTTTGAGATGCCGGTTCAGGTTAGGATTTCAGGAGAAGGTAAAGAGATGTTGGTTCGGTTGGAAAATAATATCAATGGTCAAATTTTTGAACTAAGCGTTGATTTTAATATAGAAATTGTAGAATTTGACCCTTTGATGTGGCTGGCTGCAAAAAATACAGTAATCAAAGAAACCATCTCATCATCTGCAGATCCATATAATGAAAAAGAAGTCAAGGTTTATCCAAACCCTGCCGAACGCACCATCAATATTGCAAATGAAGTTGGTATATTTTCTTCATTTTCTCTTACAAATGTCAACGGACAAAGTGTACTGTATGGAAATCTTGAAGCTGGAACAAATGTTTTGGATATATTTCACCTCCATGAAGGAATTTATTTTATTCAATTGAATGGTAATAAAAGAAGTACGGTCAAAGAAGTTTTAATAGTACGTTAGTTGCCTGCATCTTTATTGAAACATTTTGAATTTAGTTACTTACCCGAATCAGTCTCAGGTGATCAAGCATAGCGGTATTTACATCCACATTCATATTTATATTCCAACTTTCAAACCGAAGTGCCATTTTATTGGTTCCTTTAAGGAGCTTAAGCTTAATTGAATTAGACATTCCCCAATCCGACCATTCTTCTGTGCCTCTTTGAGGAAAAACCATAGTTCCGGCATAAAGATCATTGCAGTATAGACTTCTGATGGCACATTTATTGTCAGTATTCCACGGTCCTGAGCCATTGGAGTACCTGAAATCCACGATATAGATACCATCCTGATCCACATCCGTCTCAAAAGTTATTTCTTTGTTTTTGACATTTGATATTTCAATAAATCCTGCTCCTGAAAAGTTGGTGTAGGGTAGGGTTGATTTTTCGGTATTAATATTCTCTAATTGTAAAATTTTAATATTTGAAGGCTCTGTGACCAAAATGGGTTCACTGACAAAAGATTCGTATCCGGAATGATCCAAGGAGCTCACACAATATTCGCCCGTTTCATTTGTATTTATTTTGAAAAAATTATTTTGTGTTGCATTTATCCGGATTCCATTTTTATAAATCAAGTAAGACATAACACCTTCAATTGGTTCCCATGATATTACATTGTTTTCTAATTTGGTGGCAGGATGATGCAGACTAAAATGATTATCGGTAATATTGTAACCTTGATCATCAAATGGTATATTGTCCATTTCTATTTCAATATTTTGAATACCGGATTGACTGGCTTCAAGATATGCATTCTTCATTTTTTTGCCATTGATAATAAAAGTTTTTATATTTTTTCCAAAACCTGAGACTTTGATATTTAAAATGGCATTGCGGTATTTAAAACCGTTTAAATTTTTAGTACCGCCGTACACTCTGGGTATCACCGGACAAAATCTTATACCATTGAGCCCGAAAGTCATACCCATAAATATCCTGTGAACCATGGCAATATT
This sequence comes from Saprospiraceae bacterium, assembly GCA_043748345.1. GTDB lineage: Bacteria > Bacteroidota > Bacteroidia > Chitinophagales > Saprospiraceae > OLB9. The sequence continues at coordinate 8,914 of JAYTNJ010000135.1, read as the reverse complement.
TCCGGCCATACTCCACAACATCCTGTCGGAATTAATCTCCGTACCATTGAAGTCACCTGACTGGGCAACAAAATTTTCATAATTGGTCAGGAATAATCCACCGGCTCGATAAATAGCTGATAATCCATGTGTTAGTGCCTTTTCATTGCCTGTTTTGGCAGCAGCAAGATTCCAATAGGACTGAACGAAAGGCCAGACTGCATCATTGTGATAAGGTGGAATACCGGGAATCTGAGGGAATATGCAAGTGGCCCCGAAAGGTGTTATCGGAGATTTTTCAAAAATTTCTGATGCCTGATTCGTATCAGCCACATCAAATAAAACAGCCAGCGCCTCACCTAAAGCTTCAAATCGACCGGATCTTACCAGATCTTTTCGGCCATATTTGTATTGAGCATAATATCCTTTTTCTGGCATCCAAAGTTGTGCGTTGATCGCATTTTTAATAATATTGGCTTTTTGTTCATATTCAACCGCAGGCTTCCCAAGTATCGATGCCATCGATGCCAAAATCTTATGTGCCTGATAATGAACCACATTGGTCGCCAGGTTTTCTGAAGTATAAATATCCATATTTGACATCCATTTTGGATATGTCTGTTCCCGCCAGTCCAGAAAAGATGACTCACCCTTATACATACCGGATTCAGAAGGAAGTGCCATTGCGTCATCATCCAGGGTATTTTTGACGATGGTAAATGCTTTTTCCAGCCACTCCATATCACCTGTCACCTTATATATTTCCCATGCAGCAAGAGCCCATGTGGTACGGTCGGAAGAAACAGGCCATGCACCACCTGATCCGGTGTCCTGAACGATGCGATCTCTTTTTACTTTTTTGAGCAAGCTTATTTTTGCAATCTCAGGCTCGTGGTATGCGAATGCCAGGAAAATACTGTATGATATGTCACGAGTCCAGACACCACCCCATTTAGCTCCTGTCCTTAGTGTGCTATCTGCCTCTATATTTCTTTTTGCTTCTTCAAGAGACAGATTGAATAATGCATCAACGATAGGCTGGTCAGAACTGTAAGTTGGTTTATCAGATGTATTCCAAGATTTTATCCACTGATTTTCTTTGTTAGTGATATTTTCATAAGGATTCATATTCAAGGTAATCGTAAATACATTGTCTTTTCCGCTGTCTTTCAGTTTTAGCCCTTTGCCTTCTAGCCCTACAAAATCCCAACTCAAGGGCTCGGAACCTCCTGCAATATAAAAACCCTTAAAATCTGCCTTTGAGATTCTAGTCCCGTTACTCGCATCATAATACCCTTTTTCTTCGAATGAAAGAATAATTGGAGCCATATCAACTTTAAATGTATAATAATGGTTTGGTGGTAAATATGCATTTGGATTTTCTATAATATCTGATGGCATTTCCCCAAATTTTATCAATGGAGATTCATGCTCATCACCAATTATTATTTGATGATTTACTCCGAAGGGAAGTTCATTATCTTTTTCATTAATCGAAAACTTAAAATTTATAAGTCTGGAATACGTCTCACTAGCAGGGCTCTGATAATTGGAACTGATATGATCAGGCGAATGCACAATGGCAGTATTTTGTCCCTGTACAACCTTATCTTTATATAAAATAAATGCATCAGAATTATATAATACGTTATCAGGTAAAAATTTCATTTTAGTTTGGCATGAAATGAGCACTGTTGCAATGGCATAAAGTAAAATTCTTTGCATGATCTAATCCAAAATTGTACATAATAAGTAAAAATGTGGTTTCAATTGGAAATCCATCTATTATTTTGTTGGAAGAATAACTAGTTTTTTTATAATACTTTTTTGAAGTCCAACCACCCTGATAAAATACTGACCTTCAGGGAGTATAGGTAATTGATTTCTCTCATTATTTTTTAAATCAAACAATTTGATGCCTGAGAGATTGTATAATTCCGACCTGGATTCTGTTAGATCAATATCTATGTTTACAAAGTTGGAAGTGGGATTTGGGTAAATATTTAAATTGAATATTTCGCTGAGAGCATCTTCGGATGATGAAATTTTATCGTCTTTAAATGTTGTATTATAAAAAGCAAGTCCGCCTCGCTCATTGCCAACGACAATTTCAAAATATCCATCACTGTCAATGTCAGAAAGTGAGCATGTCACTTTTCGTCCCTGTTTGATATTTCCTGTTTTTTCATTTAGTACTTTGAAGGTATTCAGTATATTTCCCTCAATATCATAGTATGTAGTAAATCCGGCATCTTCCGTTCCCATAATCATAAGGAATTTTCCACCGGTTTTAAAGAAATACGGCGCTCCGTTTTGGGTCTCAAAATCATTTCCTGCATAAATTTTTCCTGCTTGTCTGGTATTAGGTAGTTTTTCAGCTTCCGGGTTAAATTTTGGAGATATTGGGGTTCCTATATTTTTGAAAAAATTTAACTCGTTATTTTTTTCACCAATAACGAGATCTTTGAGACCGTCCCCGTCAAGATCTATGATTTGAGGCTTGGCATTCTGTCCTACAAATATTTCAGCATAGAAATAAGTCGGGGAATCAAAGATCATGGGTTTATCTTTTCCTCCTTTATTAATCGCCAAATATAGTTGTCCTCTGACATCACCCACTATAAGATCTTCATCCCCGTCATTGTCTATATCTCCAAAAGCAGGAGCAAATCTTCCCGTCTGATCTCCGTATAGAGAAAAATTAAGATAATCCTGATCAGAAATGATAAATGATGGCAGAGTCGCCGTGCCATTATTTAGTAAGAGAGCCATTCGATTTTTCTTTTTACCCTCCTTCAGTTGAATTCCGCCGGTACCAATTAGAATATCCTTCAAGCCATCACTATTTATATCTGCAAATGCCGGATGAGAGGCACTATTAAAGTAGGCCATCTCGTCAATCAGGAAGTTATTTTTTACAAATTTAAATATAGGGGCACCATCGGTACCTGTATTTTTGTAGAGCCAGACATGATTTTGAGATTCAGCAGCATTAATTTCATTGGGTGTTACGATCAGGTCTCTTTTTTCATCTCCATCAACGTCTACATAGAAAGCCCCCAAAAAATAATCAAGATTTACTGGTATATCATCTGAGGGAAAATTGGACTCCAGTTTTGTCATGTAAGCATTTGAAGGCGTACCTCCGTTAAACAGTCTATTGAGTTTTGAACTTCCTATATCAGCCAGAATCATATCCATATCTCCATCACCATCATTATCAAAAACAGTAAGGGATGAGCCCGAATGTCTTACACCATGATTACCACCTGATGTTACTCCGGACGAACAGCTGAAGGCGCTGGCACTCAATGTTATGGTTTCATTGAACTGATTTTCAGAAAATTTACCCCAACAGATATCCTGCCTTATATATTTAAGCGAATCCTGTCCTAGATTTTCTTCTACACTTACATTTTTATAAAACGACGCAAAACTTCCATCAGCCTCAAAAGAAATGATATCCATATCCCCATCCCTATCCACATCCGCTACTGCAGGCATATCTATTGAGCTCACATAGATTTGAGTGAACCCGTTGGAAATAGGGAATTGAAGTATTTCAGCCAAACCGTAATTAAATGTCTTGAGTTTAAAAGTAAGGCGTCCATTTATATCTTTACTTCCTTTCCATACTTCAATAGAACCAGGATATTTCCCTGATGAAGAAAATATATCCATTACGCCATCCATATTATAGTCTACCAGTAGAGCCCAGTTTCTGAGCGGCGGAAATATCGGAATATACTCAGGCGAAAAAATATAATCAAGGCTTCCGGAATTTCCTGCTTTTACAAATGGTAGAATCTGGTCGCCATTTCTGTCAAAAACAAAAAGGTCTTTTTTGCCATCACCATTAAAGTCAATATTGGAAAATTGACCAGCTCGCAGACCTCCGGAACCTGGAAATCTGAGTTTCTTGGATCCATCAAAAACAGGTATATCTAATCTCTCAAAATTTTGGGATATTAAGAAATCCTTATAGCCTAAAAAAAATACGAACGCTAAAATAATCTGAGAGTATCTGAATGAAACCATGTGGGTCAAAAGTATTGATCTTAAACTAAACGTTTCAGAAATCATATTGATTGTAGATGTCTGACTTTTAATTGCTGTATTTTCTTATTATTGAAACCATAGCATCTTTGGGCAATTTAGTGATAGGATAGATTTTCATAATTTCTATGAAGTCTTTTGTGATATTTTCATGAAAACCAAGTATGAAAGCCAGTTTGTATACAGCTATTTCCTCATCTGTACCTATAAGTGAATCTGCATTTATGGTAAAGAGAAGATGGTAAAGTATATTCATCCTTTCTTGCTCGTCTTGAGGCAGACTTTCTCTTGGGTAAGAATCATTCATCAGATAAAATCTTATCAGCTCAGGATCAAGTCCGGTATTTTTGCAAAAATATATGAGATAATCGAATTCTTCATTTTGAAAATTTGAATCAGCTTTACAGAGATGTACAAGTAATTGTAAAATTGTTTTATTTTTTTCATCAATAGATAGGTCGTTCCAGAACATTTTTTCAGAATTTGTTTTTAAGGTTAAGTAAATGTAAACAGTTTGATAAAATAATTATAATTTTAACCTCAAGTTTATAAACTCATTAAAGTCACCACAAAAGAAACTTATCTTTATGCAAACTAAAATTGCTGGTATAGGGCACTATGTACCTGAAAGAATTGTGAAGAATGAAGAGCTAATTACCTACATGGATACTACCAACGAATGGATTATCGAGCGCACAGGTATTGAAGAACGCAGATATGCTGAAAAACATAAACAAACCCCTTCTTCAATGGGTGCAACTGCAGCAAAAATAGCTATCGAAAGAGCAGGAATTACTCCAGAAGATATTGATTTTATTATTTTTGCCACCCTAAGCCCTGATTATTATTTTCCTGGCTGTGGCGTATTACTTCAACGTGAGTTAGGAATAACCAAGACGGAAATCGGAGCATTGGACATTAGAAATCAATGTACAGGTTTCGTTTACGGAATTTCGGTTGCTGACCAGTTCATTAAGTCAGGAATGTATAAAAATATCCTATTAGTCGGAGCTGAAATGCATTCTATGGGTATGGACTTCACGGATGATGGTAGGGCAGTTACTGTTATTTTTGGCGATGGGGCCGGAGCTGTGGTACTTCAACCAACGATGGATAACGACAAAGGAATACTTATTACTTGTTTGCACTCTGATGGTACGCATGCTGAGGAGCTCGCTATGATCAATCCGGGTTCGCATGGTGGATATCATTTGGGGACAGAAAAATTCGGTTTTCCGGATCCTGGTGTTCCTGGCGGAGTATTTGTTACTCAAAAAATGCTGGATGATAATTTACTTACTCCCACTATGTCAGGTCAGTTGGTTTTTAAAACTGCTGTTGTCAAATTTCCGGAAGTGATAAAAGAAGCCCTTGATAAAACGGGACTTACTACCCAGGATATCGATCTGTTTGTGCCCCATCAGGCAAATCTTCGAATTAGCCAGTTTGTACAGCGAGTATTGAGATTACCTGACGAAAAAGTTGTCAATAACATTCAGAAATATGGCAATACGACGGCGGCATCAATTCCCATAGCCCTCTCTGAAGCTTGGGAACAGGGTAGAGTAAAGGATGGGGATTTGGTTTGCCTTGCCGCATTTGGGAGCGGTTTTACTTGGGGCAGTGCCCTCATTCGCTGGTAAATTATTAATGAAATAAATGAAAGTTGACATTCTTGCGATTGGTGTACATCCTGATGATATAGAGCTTTGTGCATCCGGTACATTATTAAGACATATAGATCTCGGGTATAGTATTGCACTTTGTGATTTGACAATGGGGGAGCTGGGCACTCGTGGCAGTGCCGCCTTACGTATGGAAGAAGCTACCCGAGCCAAAATGGTATTTGGAGACGTACCCCGGGAAAATCTACGAATGGCTGATGGTTTTTTTTTACACAATGAGTCACATATACTTAAGATAGCAAGTATTGTCAGAAAATATCGTCCTGAAATAGTGCTCGCCAATGCTATAACAGACAGGCATCCAGATCATGGCCGGGCTTCAAAGCTTGTCAGTGATGCATGTTTTTTTGCTGGCCTTGTCAAAGTAAAAACAGTAGATGATAATTTAATCGAACAACAGGAATGGAGGCCTAAAGCAGTGTATCACTATATTCAGGACAGAAATATTAAAGCTGACTTCGTGGTAGATATAACATCGTTTATGGAGAAAAAAATAGAAAGTATCAAGGCCTATAAGTCCCAGTTTTATAATCCTGGATCAAATGAGCCGGAAACTCCCATATCAAGTCAAGCCTTTATCGAGTTCATCAAAGCAAAAAATCGTACTTACGCCCGCGATATAGGTGTAGAATACGCAGAAGGGTTTACTGTCGAAAGGAATATCGGGGTGAAAAATCTATTTGATTTGATGTAGGCTTTTTTTATTCAGCCGTAATTTTACTTCCTATCCAATCCTTCCTTATAAACCTTAAGGCAACGCTCTCTTGCCATTTTGTGATCAACAATAAGCTTTGGATAGGAAGATGTCCCCAAATCAGGAACCCATTTTTTTATATAATCATGAGATTTATCAAATTTTTCAGTCTGAGCATCCGGACTGAATATTCTGAAATATGGGGCGGCGTCGGTACCACATCCAGCTGCCCATTGCCAGCCACCGTTATTACTTGCGAGGTCAAAGTCAAGTAATTTGTCGGCAAACCATGCTTCTCCCCATCTCCAATCTATAAGCAGATGTTTGGTGAGAAAACTGGCAGTGATCATTCGTACCCTGTTATGCATAAATCCAGTATTACTCAGTTCCCGCATCCCGGCATCTACTATGGGGTAGCCAGTCATACCTTGGCACCAGGCCTGAAACTCTGATTCATCATTTCTCCATTGTATATTATTGTATTCCGGTCTGAAGGCACTTTTTTCAACATGTGGAAAATGGTAAAGTATCATAGCGTAAAAGTCACGCCATATTAGCTCGCTAAGGTAGGTCTGATTGAGAAAAGCAGCTTTTTTAACTTTTTCCCTGATAGATATTGTTCCAAATCTGAAGTGTATACCAAGCTTTGATGTACCGACAACAGATGGAAAATTTCTTTTTTCATGATAATCTTTAATGATTACCGACGGTACTGATACTGAAGGAATATCAATTTCTGACCTGCTGAATCCCATCTCTGTCAAGGTTGGAAAATTACTCTTAATTTCAGATTTCATAAAACTAGCAAAAAACTTTTTAGTCGGATAGGTATTTAAGAATGGCGAGTTTTGAGAGTCACCACTTTCAGCATTAAGATTTTCCAACCACCTTCTTTTGTAAGGTGTAAAAACTGTGTATGGCTTTCCGTCAGGTTTTACGACCTCATCTTTCTCAAAAATAACATGATCTTTAAACGAGTGGAAGCCACAACCTTGGCTGAGTAGTTTATCCTTTACATCTTTGTCTCGATTTTTAGCATAAGTTTCATAATCATTATTAGTATATACAGCCTTAATTGAGTACTCTTTTAACAAAATTTCAAAAACTTCATTCGGATTTCCATACCTGACATCAATATCTGTTCCTAGGGAAATCAACTCAGATTTCAGCCTTTGCAAAGTATCATAAATAAAAGTAACCCTTGCGTCGGCTTTATCTGTAATGCGGGAAAGTATATTACAATCAAAAATAAATATAGGAAGGACCGGAATACCATCCTTTAAAGCATGATAAAGACCTGCATTATCCTCAATCCTCAGATCTCTTCTAAACCAAAATATATTGACTTGCATCTTTTATTATTGTTAGCTAAAACCAACGCCCTGCCGTAAAAAATGTTTATAAATGTGGGAGTTACATCTCCATTTCGAGATTGAGTTTTGCATTGTTCAATTCGGAGAGAGCATGAAAGTCTGGTATTTTTTTTGCTACAAGAATGCCTTCTTCATAAGTTCTTAACGCCATTTCCGACTCGTTCATTTTTTCATATAGCTTTCCAAGGTGGTAATACATACCTATATAGGTTTGATCGTAATCTTTTATAAATAAAAAATGCTGTAAAGCATCATCATATTGGGATAAACTTTCATGTTCTTTTGCAATAGCATAATGTAAAAAAGAGTCTGAAGAATCTTTTTCAAGCATAGACTTCAATGATTCTAATCTTTTTGTATTCATTTATTTAACTCTGAGTTTAATTTTTGATAAAAACAGTTTATCTTTGTGCAAAGTTACACATCTGTTACGATGTTGAAATAAAATATATCTGTAACCCATGAACGTAACTCTATGATAGACGTTATAACATAAAAATTGAAGCAATGAACTATTTAGTTTGTATAAGTAAAACCCCGGACACAACCGCAAAAATTTCTTTTAAATCCGAAGATACCGAATATAATTCTGACGGTATAAGTTTTATTATGAACCCGTATGATGAATGGTATGCTTTAGTGAGAGCATTAGAGCTTTCTGAACAAAATGGAGGTACAGTAACGGTTATACACGTGGGGCCTTCGTCAAATGACATCATCATAAGAAAAGCACTCGCCATAGGGGCGACCGACGCAGTAAGGATTAATCTGGAGTCGACTGATGCTTTTTTGACAGCTTCAAATATAGCCAATTATGCTAAAAGCAAATCCTTTGATATCATCTTTTTGGGTAAAGAGACAATAGATTATAACGGTAGTGAGGTAGGGGCTATGATTTCAGAATTACTTGACCTGCCTTTTGTTTCTTATGCCTCAAAACTGATTGTAAATGGTTCGAAGAGTTTGGTCTCCCGAGATATCGAAGGAGGTATCGAAGTATGTGAAATCGAAGGGCCGTTTGTACTTTCTGCTGCTAAAGGGCTTGCAGAACAGCGCATTCCTAACATGAAAGGTATCATGATGGCAAAAAGTAAACCGCTTGAAGTAATAGAACCTACCTTGATAAG
>JAYTNJ010000134.1:0-23883 GCA_043748345.1 Saprospiraceae bacterium | reverse complement strand
CCATGGAAGGGTCACTAAACGTAGGAGATTTTTTATTTGTTTCAAAAGCTCATTACGGTATTCGTACACCTATGACAATAGCAATGATTCCATTACTTCACAATCAGATTCCCATTATTAATAAGGAATCGTATCTCAAAAAGCCAAAGCTGCCTTATTGGCGCTTTCCTGCCATAGAAAAAATAGAAGCAGGTAAACATATTGTATTCAACTGGCCTGTAGGTGATAGTGTTTACATAACAGGGCAAAGATCTTATTTTGTTAGTCAGATACAACGACAACCCGAATATATGCAGGGAGACCGAGAGCTCGAAACCAAAGTAAAAAACAATGATTACGTAGTAAGACCTATAGATAAAAAAGATCATTACATAAAACGATGTGTGGCCGGTCCGGGAGATAGTCTGAAGATAATAGATAAACAGTTATACATAAATGGCAAAGCGGTAAAAAACCCTCAACATCTTCAGTTTTTGTATCAAGTCCAATTGCCTCAAAACGTAAGTATAAATGCAAAAAAACTAGACCAATGGGGCATAGATATTGGTGATAATGCCATGGGGGGCCGGGATTTATTTAGTATGGGGTATGGAGTACTTTTTTTGGATGGTGATCAAGTAGATAAAATCAAATCGCTCGACCCGGGTGTGATCATAGAAGCGATACCTCAAAAACCTGAACCAACAAAGCTGTTTCCCTTTGATACTCTGATTGGTAAAAGCTGGTCAGTAGATAATTATGGCCCCATCTGGGTACCTAAAGCAGGTGCCACTACCCCTTTAAACGTAACTAATCTTGCTTTTTATAGCAGAATCATTCAAGTGTACGAAAAAAACACAATGGAAGTCAAAGGACAAGATATTTTTATCAACGATAAAAAAACAGATAATTACACTTTTAAGCAGGATTACTACTGGGCTATGGGTGATAACAGACATAACTCTGAAGACTCTCGTGCTTGGGGGTATGTGCCGCACGATCATATTGTCGGCAAACCATTGTTTATATGGTTTTCTACTAAAGAAGGAAATATACGCAACGGAATCAACTGGGATAGAATTTTCAGATCAGCAAGTAAGGACTAAAATATAATGTTATGAATTTCAAATTTCCATTCATTTTCATTTTATTTTTACCGCTTTCAGGATCAACCCAGCTTCCGAAAACTGATTTATATATGGCTGAGTTTAAGAATTTGAGCTCTGTGCCCAAAATTTTAAATATTAAATATCTCAATGATTTTAATCCCAATGGTTATAACAATCAACCCAGGTTTATTTCTTATGATGAATTATACCTTACTGTAGGACTGGATACTAATCGTTTTACGGATATATATAGTCTCAATCTCAAAAATAATAATTTTTTCCGATTTACTGCTACAGACAAAATAAGTGAGTTTTCTGCATCACCTTCTTTACAGTCAGGAAAGGTATCATGTGTAAGGATAGAGCCAGACGGCAAAGATCAGAGTCTCTGGAGTTATCCGGAAGACAGATCCGGTGCCGGAAACCGTGTCTTACCCGCTCTGAATAATATAGGGTACTACAGCTGGATAAATGAAGACACTGTTGCCTTATTTCTGGTAGGAAGCCCCCACCAACTCGTACTCGCAGATATAAAATCCGGAAAAAAAGAACTCATCTCTGAAAATATAGGAAGATGTCTGAAATATGACAATGATGGAAACCTATATTTTGTGCACAAGATCAAACCTGATTTATGGCAGCTTAAAGCTTTTCACATATCGGATAAGGCTATCTCCGTGGTATGTCAGATGCCCACTGGCAGGGAGGATTATGACCTTTTGATAAACGGGACGATCATCACAGGGGACGGGTCAAAACTAAAATCTATTGACCCGATTAAATCCAAAGAATGGACAGAAATAGCTGATTTTTCATCCGCAGGTATTTTAAATATCAATAGACTTACTGTCGTTAGAGACCGCATTGTGTTTGTAAATAATAAGTAGGAAATATGCAAAAATTAATTTTTATTTCATACATATTACTTTGCAGTTGCACTATTCCTAAAAATGCGGATATTTTTCAGAAAGAACTCAGTGAATACAGAGAAAAATACAAAAAAGGTTTCCTTGAAAATACAAGATCCCCTTTGGTGGCTGACGAAGTAGTTTTTTTGGATTTTTACGCAGCCGACCCAACCTGGAATCTTACTTGCACTTGTGTAAAAGCCGTAAATGCAAAATCATTTGAAATGCCTACCTACAGCGGTGTCACGCGAACCTACATTCTCCACAGCATAGCAACATGTACCCGAAAAAATGTAAATTTTTCGCTAAATTTATATAAAAATATCCACCAACCTATCAACCCGCTTTATAAAAACAACTTGTTTTTACCCCTGAAAGACCATACCAATAGCGAAGAAACATATGGCGGTGGCAGATATATCAATTTATTAGATACAGATATTAAAAAAAATGAAATAGTCATCGATTTCAATAAATCATATAATCCATGGTGCGCATACAGCGATGGATTTAATTGTCCGGTACCGCCACAAGAAAATCATTTAGAAATGGAGGTAAAAGCCGGAGAAAAAAACTACAACGGGCAATATAAAAAAAGTGTGAAGTAGTCGTTCAGCCAACGATTTATGTGAACAGAAGACACAACTCTTTACTAGTAGTGTGGCTCTTGGACTTACGTTTTAAGGCACAATTTGCGTTTGCGGCTTGAAACCAAGTTCCTTTTGACTATAATTTTCCATTCTATAAAATAATTATAATTTTTATACCGTTTTAAACTTAGAATTCAAACATAAACATGTTTTTATAGTTTAATTCTTATTTTTGAGCAATACACCAGTATTGCCAGCAATTGTTGATATTTATAGATAAATTTGTAACTTAAATTATAATATCCATCGCATGAAGTACTTTTTGTGGCTTTTCTTATATTTAAATATTAGTATAGCTTTTTCACAAAGTTTGCCGAAAACAAACGGTGTAATTCTTCAATGCAGTGAAAAAACCGGACAATCATTAATTAATTCCCTCGCAGAAAAAAGATTTGAAAATAGTAAATTGGAAAATCTGGGGAAAAATACACAACTATTTCTTATTACCACAGGTGAAAACGATAAAGTCCTATATGATTTTTGTAAAAATAAAAAAGGGGTAGAAGCCATTGAATATAATTATGAACTGGAACAACGAGTCAAACCTAACGACTCCCGAATAAATGAACAGTATCACCTTAATCTAATCAAAGCATATGAATCGTGGGATATAACAACAGGGGGTAAAGATTTCGCAGGAAAAGACGTGGTAATTGGGATAATTGATGACGGCTATGAAATCTTACACGAAGACTTGTCGGAAAATATTTATATCAATCCTGATGAAATTGCAAATGATGGTGCAGATAATGATAACAATGGATTTAAAGACGATATAAATGGTTGGAACATAAGGACTTCTACAGGTACGCATGATGTAAAAAGTCACGGTACTAATATTTTGGGGGTACTGGGTGCTAAAGGTAACAACCAAAAAGGCATAACTGGAATAAACTGGAGTGTTAAGTTACTGCCTGTTACGGTGGGAAGTTTTGTTAGTGATGTCATAAAAGGTTACGACTATCTGATCAAAGAAAAAACCCTTTACAACACAAGTGGAGGTACCAAAGGTGCTAATATTATCGTCAGCAGTTATTCAGGGGGTTTAGGAAAGGCGTTTGCGGTTGATCACCCTCTTTGGTGTGCTGTGTATGACAAACTCGGCCTTCAGGGTACAATCAGTGTCGTAGCTACCACCAACGAAAATGATAACGTAGAAGTTGTGGGAGATATGCCTTCGACCTGTGGTAGTCCTTATATCGTCGTAGTTAACAGTACTAATAAATTAGATGAGAAAGATGCTGCCACGGGATTCGGAAACGTAAGTGTTGATATTTCAGCTCCAGGTGAGCTTATACTGACTACGGATATTGTGAGTAAAGGCAAATATAAATCAGAATCCGGTACTTCACTTTCTACACCCATGGTGGCAAGTACAGTTGCCCTTTTATATTCATTAAAATGTGAAGCATTCAATTCCTTTGTTAAGTCAGATGGAAAAAATTCTGCTTTGGCCGTCAAAGATGCGATCATGAGTAGTACAGATCAAAAAACATCTCTTGCCGGAAAAACTGTCTCGGGCGGTAGACTAAACGTACTAAAAAGCATGAATAAGTTACTTGCTGATTATTGTACAAAAGAACTGGCACCTAAAGGCGAACTAAAAATTAATCAGGTAAAGTATGTATCAGGGCAGATTACAGTAGATTATGTAAGTCCCGACACCAAACCACTTACTTTAATGGTTTTTAATAGCTCAGGTAAAGAAGTGTATAAAACAACATTGGTTCCTCCACTATTTGGAAAAAAAGAGTTCACTTTTACTTTAGACAATCAGTTCCCAGGTCTCTACTATTTTTGCAGCCTCATAGAAGGACAAAATGTCGCAAGTCGCGGTTTTGCTTCTCAGGATGTATCAAAATAGAAATGAAGGTTCATTGTTTGGTACATTGGTTGCAAGAAGTCTGGTATTCTGAATATCCACACTAAATTACAACTGAATAGTAATTGATTATTTACTAAACTCTTTTGCCAGATTTTCCATCATTACTATACACTCCTCCAACTGATCAATGGCAACAAACTCGTTTGCTCTGTGAGCCTGAGCAATATCTCCCGGTCCACATATGACAGTCTTAAATCCTTCGTTGCTAAATTGCCCTGCCTCTGCTGCGTAAGCCACAGTTTGTAAATCATGGTTGCCGGTAATTTTTCTGATCAAATCAACCACTGGCGAATTATCTTCTGTACCTAATGGAGGTACGGGGGGGTGATCTTCTCTTGTGATGATGCCGAAATCAGAAAATCTTTCTCTCAACTCCAATTCGACCATTTGACAATAATCGTTAAACTCGCTGATAATTTTTCTGACATCATGCCTCGGGATGACCCTGACATCCCAGTAAAAAGTGCATTTATCCGCAATTACATTTGGCGCAATTCCTCCAAAAATCTTTCCAACATGAATGGAAGAATGAGGAGGATTAAACCTTTCGTCTTTTATATCCCCGTCAGCGTATACATCCATACGGCTTTCTAACCACGATATAAGTCTTGCTGCCACATGTATTGCACTCACTTCCTGTCTTATACGACTTGAGTGTCCCGCTGAGCCATTCACGATGGTTTCAAGGACACAAATACCTTTTTGGCCTACCACAGGCTGCATTAAGGATGGTTCTCCTATGATAGCAAATTCAGGTTTTTCGGTATATTTTTTGTTGACAGCTGCGGCGAGCTCCGGACCTGCAAGGCAACCAATCTCTTCATCGTAAGAAAAAGCAAAATATATAGGTTTTCTGAGTTTCGATTTTGAGAATAATTCTATTGATACAAGGCAACAAGCTACGAACCCTTTCATATCACAAGACCCACGTCCATACAGCTTATCGTCTATTTTTGTAAGCTTAAAAGGCTTAGTATGCCATTGCTGCCCTTCCACCGGTACTACATCAGTATGTCCGGAAAGTATTAGACCACCATCTACTGCTGGCCCTATTCTACAAAGCAATGATGTTTTGGACAAATCTTCATTAGGTATAAGATGATACTCGATATCATGATCCAACAAAAGAGCAACTATATAATCAATTATTTCAAGATTTGACTCTCCGCCCAGAACATCAAAAGCTACCAGTTCCTTGAGAATATTTATACAGCTTTTGAGTTTTTTATTTTCAACCATAAGATAAATTTACTTTACAAATAATTATGCCATAGGATGGCGATAAGAAGCAGAATAGCGTCCAGTCACAAAATGTTCAAGTTGTCTTTCGATATCACCCAAAAGGCTACTGGCACCAAATCTGAATAATTCAGGTTGTAGCCAGTCATTACCTAGCTCTTCTTTCATCAATATTAAGTAATTTATAGCATCCTTTGCTTTAGAGATGCCACCTGCAGGTTTATAACCAACTTTGTAGCCAGTCAGTTGGAAATATTCTCTTATTGCTCTGATCATTACGACACTTACTGGTAGGGTGGCGTTTACATTTTCTTTTCCTGTACTTGTTTTGATAAAGTCAGAACCAGCCATCATAGCCACCATACTAGCCTTGGCGACTTTAGTAAACGTGGGTAGCTCTCCGGTGGCGAGGATAGTCTTCATGTGTGCGTCTCCACAAGCTTTTCTACAGGCTGCGATTTCATCATAAAGGGCTTTCCATTCAGATTGAAGAACAAGAGATCTGCTAATCACAATATCAATTTCTTTTGCACCAGCAGCTACAGAAAGTTCTATCTCTTTTATTTTCTGATCAAAAGATATCTGGCCGGCCGGAAACCCCGTGGATACAGCAGCAACTGGAATATTTGTTCCTTTTAGTGCCTGTACTGCAAATTGTATCAGATTATGATAAACACAAACAGCACCAGTAGTGATTCCTGCTTCTTCCATTCCCATAGCCAAAAGTAAATCTGATCTAACCGGGTTTTTAGCCTTTGAGCAAAGACGAATTACGTTTCCTCGAGTGTCATCACCGGCAAGAGTGGTAAGATCCATACATGATATTGCTTTAAGTAACCACGCAGCCTGCCAGTCTTTTTTTACTGACCTTCTGGTACCAATAGTTGCCGCTCTTCTCTCTACCGCACTTTTGTTGATATTAATTCCTTCAATCAGAGATACATCAAATGGTATTCCTTCATTGCGAAGAAAATGAGTTTGAGTAATAAACTCAGTATTTATTTTCTTTTCCATTGATTTTACAGCCATATTTAAATAATTGAACCTAGATAAAAAATAAACTAATTTTAATGAAGATCTTTAGACAAAAGTAACCAAAAAGAAATGATGAAACCTAATTAAGAAATTATTTTAAGTATCAATGGTTCTTTAGCAGGCTTGGATTCGCTAAATGTGAAAGCTTTGTCCATATATATTTCTGCTTTTTCAAAAAGTTGTCTGTCATTGGCGTGCAAAATGCACAAAGTATCTCCAAACCCCACATATTCACCAACTTTTTTTACCAGAAAAATTCCTGCATCAAAATCTATTGGACTTTCTTTTGTTTCTCGTCCAGCCCCCAGTTTTACTGATGCTAAACCTATATCCATAGCACTAAGGTGTGATATAAATCCACTCTTTTTGCTTTTGTATTCAGAAGTGTATTTTGCAAAAGGAAATAATGAAGTATCTTTCACAAAAGCTGTATTCCCACCCTGTATTTCAATTACTTCAACAAATTTTTCAAATGCTTTACCATTACTTATCAACTCCATAAGTATACCTTTTGCTTCTTCTTTATCATTTGCTTTTTCGGCCAGCATCATCATTTCGCTACCCAATTCAAGGCAAATTTCTGTCAAATCCGCTGGACCATTCCCCTTTAAGGTATCAATTGCCTCTTTTACTTCCAATGTATTTCCAATAGCATTTCCTAAAGGCTCTTCCATTCCAGTAATCACGGCCACTAGTTTTCGATCCATTCTTCGGGCTGTTGCTATCATTATTGATGCAAGTTTTTCAGCATCAGCAACTGATTTTATAAATGCGCCATCACCCATTTTAAGGTCTATCACTATTCCGTCAGCTCCACATGCCAGCTTTTTACTCATCACACTAGAAGCTATCAAGGAAATATTATCCACGGTCCCTGTAACGTCACGCAGGGCATATAATTTTTTATCTGCCGGAACCAATTGGGCATTCTGGCTGCATATGGCAATTCCATGCTGTTTTACCTGAAGGCAAAATTGCTCTGCTGACATATTAACATTAAATCCAGGTATTGACTCAAGTTTATCCAGCGTGCCCCCTGTATGTCCTAAGCCACGACCTGACATCTTGGCAACTGGTACACCTGCTGCTGCCACTAGTGGGCACAGTACTAAGGATGTTTTATCCCCTACACCTCCTGTGCTGTGTTTATCAATTTTAATCCCCGGTATGGCTGAAAGATCTATCAGGTCACCAGATCTCATCATTGCATCTGTCAAATAGGCTGTTTCTTCGTCATTCATCCCCCTAAAATAAACAGCCATCAACCATGCAGCCATCTGATAATCAGGGATTGTAGAGTCTACAAATCCTTTTATGATTTCCTTAATTTCATCATTTGATAAGGCGTATCCGTCACGCTTTTTTTTAATAAGTTCTAGCAAATTACTAAAAATAAATGGATGATCAATTATTCCTTCATGACTTTATCAATGAAGCTCACACCTTCTGTGTCAAAATCTATGCCTAAAACTTCTGCTATCGTAGCCGCGATGTCAGCAAATGAATTTCGGGTACCAATGTTGCCTCCGGATAATACAGATTTTCCATACATAAGTATAGGAATGTATTCTCTGGTGTGATCGGTGCCTTTCCAGGTTGGGTCATTTCCATGGTCAGCTGTGATAACAAGCAAATCGTCATCATGAATGGCTTTTAACAACTCCGGGATATACGTATCAAAATCCTCCAGGCATTTTGCATAACCTTCTACATCCCTTCTGTGTCCAAAATGCATATCAAAATCAACCAAATTTGTGAAGATTAAACCATTAATATCTTCTGAAATAGCATGTATTGTAGCCTTGATTCCTTCAGTGTTATTGGATGTTTTAATGGATCTGTTGATGCCTTTTCCGGCAAATATATCAGAAATTTTACCTATTCCAACGACTGCCATTTTATTAGCCATTATCGAGGTAAGTAAATTATCAGGAGGGGTGGTGGCAAAATCCTTTCTCCCCGATGTTCTTGAATAAATACCTGACTTACCGTTGAATGGCCTGGCTATCACTCTGCCAACCTCATATTCTCCAACCAACAAATCTCGGGCTATCTGACATATTTCATATTGTCTGTTGAGATCGATGACATCTTCATGCATAGCTACCTGGAAAACACTATCCGCTGAAGTGTACACTATAGGATATCCTGTTTTGATATGTTCATCTCCCAATTGATTTATAATGACAGTACCCGAAGATGAGTAGTTTCCGATTGTCCTTGTGCCTATTACCTTTTCAAATGCGTTAATAAATCCTTCAGGAAAGCCATTTGGAAAGGTAGGAAATGGATTTTTAAGTATAGTACCAGCAATTTCCCAATGTCCGGTTGTTGTGTCTTTTCCTGCAGATCTTTCTGCAGCTTTACCAAAGGCAGCAATAGGAGCGGAAGACTTTAATAGTAAATTAGTAGGATCAATGTTGCCTAAGCCCATATTAATCAAGTTTGGTATGTAAAATTCCTTTATTTTTTCTGAAATATGACCCAGTGTATTACTTCCATGATCGCCATATAATGTTGCGTCCGGCAGAAACCCGATACCCACACTATCTAAAACAATTAAGATGACCCTTTTTACATTCATTTATTTCTTGAGTTTCGATACAAAGATAGATAAGGTATTAGAATAAAAATAAAAAACCCTTGATCAACTTAATGAACAAGGGTAAAATTTTATATTCGACAGGAAGCTTTATAAATGTGCCGCCAATTTAGATTCCAAGGCTGCCTTAGTAGTCACACCTACCTGTTTGTCAACTACTTCACCATCTTTTATGATCAATATAGTTGGAATGCTCCTGATACCGTATTTTAATGATATCTCTGGATTTTCATCCACATTTACCTTTCCAATAGTAGCTTTGCCTTCATATTGATGAGCAAGGTCATCAATAATAGGTCCTATAAGTCTGCATGGTCCACACCATTCAGCCCAAAAATCAACAACTGTAACCCCTCCTGATAAAGCAGATTCCTGAAAGTTGCTGTCTGTAAATTGAAATGCCATATTTATTATCTTAATTTATTAATATTTTATAATAGCAACACAAACAAAGACACATTATAAAAAGTTGCACAAAATATCAGAAAATATATTACTAAATAGTCCAATATTTACAGAATCTGGCCAAATTATCGGTGTAAACGAAACACTTAGGTTTACTATTTTACTTTACAAGTGTTGACACCAATTATAGTATATAATGGACAAAAACTTACGAAACTTGTCAGCGCAAAAATAATTGCAAAAACAGCAAGAATAATAGCCAAAGTGCCGGTAATATTACCATTATAATATAAAAAAACAATAATAGCCGCAATAATGAGTCTGATAATTTTATCAGTATTTCCCATATTTTTAGTCATGATTTCAAAAAATTTACTAGATGTTTGTTAATAATAAATACACAAAATAAAACAAGTAATTTTAACAATTTGATGATTTACATCACAATTTAAGAAATTTTTATAAAGTTATTTTTTAATTTTAAAGTTAACTTATTATACATTATACCAAAGTCACATATAAACATTGATAACCTTAGAAGGATTTATTAAATTTAAGATATGATAATATTCTTGATATAGATCAAATTAGAAGCGCAAAAAATTTGTCCTTCCATAAATATCCTTATCCCTGCTTATACTATCCCAATGCTACGTCTAGTGTCATCATTACTATAAAACCACCGATAAAACCCATAGTGGCAATATCTGTATTCTTATCCTGTTGTGTCTCAGGAATCACTTCTTCCACCACCACAAAAATCATGGCTCCAGCAGCAAATGCAAGAGCATAAGGTAAAATTGGGGTAAAAAATTGGACTGCCAGAGCACCGGCAACAGCCGCAATCGGTTCAACGATCGCTGATGCTTGGCCATACATAAAACTTTTTGTGTTGGACATGCCCATCCGTTTAAGAGGCATAGAAACAGCTATTCCTTCAGGAAAATTCTGAATCCCAATACCAATGGACAAAACAATTGCTCCTGTTATAGAAGCTTCGGGCAGACCGGCTGCTACTCCACCAAACAGAACACCTATTGCTAGTCCTTCAGGAATATTATGCATTGTAATTGCAAGAACCAGTAAAGTAGTTTTTTGCCATGGGGATTTTACACCTTCCGTTTCCTGAAAATTTATATGAATATGAGGTAACATTTTGTCAAGGCTAAAAATAAACAAAGCCCCTAATAAAAAACCTGAAGCTGCAGGGATCACTTTAAAAAAACCTGTTCCCTGGCTCATCTCTATCGCTGGTGCCAACAAACTCCAAAAACTTGCAGCGACCATTACCCCTCCGGTAAACCCAAGCATACCATCAAGCATGGTACGATGCATATTCTTGAAGAAAAATACAAAAGATGCTCCAAAAGCAGTTAATCCCCATGTAAACAATGTAGCATAAAATGCAGCTAGAACAGGGGAAATGCTTTCAAAATACTGGATGATGTTGCCTAACATGTCATAGATAAATAAAATAATAAACAAAAATAGAAATTTACAAGGACATAATGCGGTTAAATCTTAATGTGGTTTAAAAAAATATAGGCCTTGCAAAAATTTTTTACACGGCCTATAGATCAATTTCTCCAATAGAACAGATAAATTATGTACCCAAATAATTTTTAAGTAATTTACTCCTGTTCACCGACCTTAACTTATTTATAGCTTTATCTTTTATTTGCCTGACTCTTTCTCTGGTAAGTCCAAATTTATCCCCAATATCTTCGAGAGACATCGGATGTTCGATGCCAATACCAAAATAAAGTTTTATTACATCAGCTTGTCTGTCAGTGAGTGTATTTAAAGATCTTTCAATTTCTTTTCTAAGAGACTCCTTAAATTCCAAAGCTGCATCTGTATCAGGTGTACTATTATTCTCAAGAACATCTAATAATGAGTTGTCCTCACCATCAATAAAAGGTGCATCCATCGATACGTGTCTTGCGGCCACTCCTAAAGTGGTTTCTACCTCTTCAGTTGGTATTTCAAGGAGCTCTGCAAGCTCTTCAGCAGAAGGTTCTCTTTCAAACTCCTGCTCCAATTCTGAAAATGCCCTGTTAATTTTATTTAAAGAGCCCACCTTATTTAAAGGAAGTCTTACTATTCTGGATTGTTCAGCTAATGCCTGTAATATGGACTGCCTGATCCACCACACAGCATAGGAAATAAACTTAAAACCTCGGGTTTCGTCAAATCTCTGAGCAGCCTTGATCAATCCAAGATTTCCTTCATTGATAAGGTCACTTAAAGATAGTCCTTGATTTTGATACTGTTTAGCAACAGAAACAACAAATCGCAGATTTGCTTTTGTAAGCCTTTCAAGGGCTTCCTGGTCACCTTCTTTAATTTTTTGTGCTAAATCAACCTCTTCTTCAGGAGTCAAAAGATCTACTTTACCAATTTCCTGCAAATATTTTTCAAGAGACTGACTCTCTCTGTTGGTAATGGATTTTGTTATTTTTAATTGTCTCATTATGAGTATTTATAATACTTTTGAGTAAGGAATTTCGAAAAGAGCCGCAAAGATAAATTATTTTTTCACTTTTTATAAATAATTATTCACCACTGCTGTAAGTTTTACTTCAAAAAATTGAATTTAACTATATAAAACTACTATTATCCGTTATAATTTTAAACATTTATCGATTCGATTTGATGACTAATAAGATAATAGTAATTAAATATTTGTAAAAAAAGTTCATTTGTTTTGTCATTTGGAAAAAATATTTTTTATTGCACCCTTAATCAAAACTATAAAAGTAGTTTTTTACTGCAAATGAAGAGGGAAAGATTGGAAATGGAGTTTATTTTTAGAGCGTCACCAACGATTATTTATAATTTTGTGACTACTCCGTCATGCCTTGTAAGGTGGTATTGTAATGAGGTTGACATCACAGCTGATGTCTATGAATTCTATTGGAATGGAAGTAATGAAACAGCCATTTTGGTAGACGATATTGAAGATGAGAGAGTAAGGTTTGTATGGGAAGATGCTGATGATCCGAATGAATTTTTGGAATTCAGAATGTATAAATCAGATATCACTAATGAGACGGTACTAGAAATTACTGACTTTTGTGATGGTGATGAAGTGCAGGAGATAAAAGATTTATGGAGTACTCTCATGGTCGAACTTCGCAAAGAATGCGGAGGTTAACAGATACAATAATCATGTATTGAAATTTATTGCTAAAACGCTTGAAGGGCTTGAATCAGTTCTCGCTGATGAACTCGTATACCTGGGAGCAAAGGATATTGAAATATTAAAACGTGCTGTCGCATTTACAGGCGATAAACTTTTACTGTATAAATCAAATCTCTTTTTAAGAACCTGTCTGAAGGTACTTGTATTTATGAAAGAGTTTACTGTAACTAATGAAAGTGATTTCTATCTGGAAATTAAAAAGATTCCTTGGGAAGATTTTTTTGATTTAAATGATACATTTGCTATTGATTCAGTAGTGAATTCATCCAAATTTAGGCATGCCAATTACATTGCTTTAAAAGCTAAAGACGCTATTGTTGACAGATTTAGAGATAAATATGGCTCCAGACCTAATGTAGAAACACAGAACCCTGATATAAAAATAAATATTCACATACGCGAAGATATCGTTACAGTAAGCCTGGATAGCAGCGGTGCTTCGCTCCATATGAGAGGATACCGGAAGGCACAGGTAGACGCTCCCCTCAGTGAAGTAATGGCAGCTGGCCTAATCCTTTTGTCAGGATGGGATAAAAAATCTACTATGATTGATCCGATGTGC
The DNA here is from genome assembly GCA_043748345.1 of Saprospiraceae bacterium. Taxonomy (GTDB): domain Bacteria; phylum Bacteroidota; class Bacteroidia; order Chitinophagales; family Saprospiraceae; genus OLB9. The sequence goes on along the minus strand of JAYTNJ010000134.1, from coordinate 10,304 downwards.
GGTTCGGGTACAATTTTATGCGAAGCTGCTCTTATCGCTGGCAATCTACCGCCTCAAAAGTTGAATAGAAATTTTGCTTTCAAAAAATGGAAGGATTTTGATTCAGAATTGTGGGAAATAGTATGTAAAGATGCTGAGTTTTCGGCTAAGAAAGAGCTAATTCCAACTTTACTTGGATTTGACAAACAAAAAACTGCGATTCATTCTGCTATTACCAATATTTTTGAGGCAGGCCTGGCGGACTATATTAAGGTAGAACAGGAAGACTTTTTTTATCACGAAGGTGCAAATGGTGTCACTTTAATTTTCAACCCGCCTTACGATGAAAGGTTAAAAGAAAATGAAATTTTAGATTTTTATAAGTTTATAGGTGATAAGCTTAAACTTTCATTTCAGGAATGTTCAGCTTGGATACTTTCAGGCCATATTGAAGCCATAAAAAATGTAGGCCTTAGACCGTCCAGGAGAATTGCGATGCTAAATGGGAGTATACCTTCATTGTATTGCAGATATGATATGTACAAAGGAAGTAAAAAATTAAAATGGCAGGGGCAAATAATTTTAGAAAACGATAATTCTGAAGTTGATGAAACGATGTAAATTTCTTACAATCTTATCGGTTTTGATTCTTACCAATCTTAATTTATCGGCACAATATATCAATTACCATGTTGGCACTGATAGTTTAAAAAACAATAATTTACTCAATTTTAGACCATCAATATTTAAGAACGAAAATCCGCAAGCCTTGATAAAAAAATTTGATTCTGCTTCTCTGCCATTATTTTGTCGAATTGAGCATAAGATAGAATTAAAAAGTAAGATTGCATTCCGATTTAGGTTGGGAGACTTAAATTATGTTAATATGCTTGAAAATAAAAGATAATTGATTAACTTTGTAGTAATAATCTTTAAAAATCACTGCTAAATGAACAATCAGATTAAATTTTTATTCCTGTTTTCTTTTATTTTACTTTCATTTCTCTCATGCGAAAAAGAGCCCGAAGTAATTTCAGGATGTATTGATCCTTTGGGAGATAATTACAATGCTCAAGCGACTATTGACAATTCGAGTTGTACTTTTCAGAAGCGATTTTTAGGTGATTACAATGGTGAATTTAAATGTAAGGGGGTATTTGCTACAGTTTTTTCGATGGCACAGGTGAGTATTATTGAATTAATAAAGAAAGATGAAGTAAATATTATCATCCAGTCAGCTATCGGTCCATTACCTGTGATGGGAAAACTTACCAAAAATGAAGTAATAGTAGATGCCTTACTACCAAACGTTAAAGTTAAGGTGGGTGATGTCATCCCAGGTGGTGGTGATGCACAGGTGCTTTGTGACGGAAAGGTTAAAACTACTTTATCCATCAGTGCTGATAATAAAATTCTTACTGGCTTAATAAAACTTGATCTTACTACAAAAGAAGCAGTGGTTGTAGGTTTTTTCCCAATTCCAGTAGGTTATGTTTTAGGAGATGAATGTGATTTTAAAGGTACTAAAAAATAATTTTATCTTTTTTAAAGTGATTTTTTTTATTACTTCTGACGCAACATTTAAGTCAAACATCCATTATCAATTCTTTATTCTATTTTTTTTATAAACGATTTGTGAGAAAATATTTTTTACACCTGGTGTATATTTTCCTATATTTGATGTGACAACTAGGGCTTCTAAACTCTTTAAATGCCTTAATAGTATTCCTGAAGATAGAGTATCGGATTGAGAAAGCCATATTTTTCTAAAATATCCACCTATTGTATCTGTTTTAATAAAATAAAGATCCTTATTATCATATGTTTTATTGCTGTAGTAAGGATAATGATAATAATTATTTCTGAAAAAAAGTATAGCCTTTAAGTTACATATTGAGCAATTTAACAGCAGTTCTTTTTCATTAAGATTTATTTGTTCAACTGATATAATAAAGACTGAGTCTCTCAACATCCTTTGTACTTTGGAATCTATATGAATCTTGTCAAAAAATCTTACGTAATAATTTCCTTTAAAAGCATCGGCAAATTCTTCCTTTAAAGTCAGCGGTACCAAATGTTCAATATCACGAACCGTATAAAAAAAACTTTCACCATTACAGGAAAATGTTCCAGAATAATCAATTTCAAATTTATAGTTATTTAAAGAGCAATTACCTGTAAGTTCAAATTTTTCACCATTAAAAATCTGTCTGGATTCAGTAGATTCTATTCTCAAACCGCATGAACAATAATAAAAAAATATTGACCAAAAAAACAATCCCTTATACTTCATATGTATAAATTTGGCCTTTGTACATTGTATTTTAAGTAAATAGTCTTATTTAATATTTAATTCATTCCGTGATGAAATTTTATCATAAGAGAGTTTTACTCCGTATTTTCCAATCACTGGATACATTTTATTATCGTCAGAAATGACTGGTGTTCCGTTTTTCTTTACCCATTCTGATTTACTGACAGCACTAATATATACATCGAATTTATCTTTGTCCACTACTATTTCAGATTCATACTTACAAAGGCCTTTTTTTAACTTCATGCTTTTAGAATGAATAACTACATCATCACCTGCAAGTATTTCTAGGTTTACTTGCCTTTCCTCATTACTATAACATTCAAAGATCAATTTTGGAATTGAAATATCAGTAAAGGGGTTACTTTTTTTACCCCATCGCTCTGTAAATCTTACCTCTTCCGGTTTAAAAACAATAAGATTTTCTGAAGATTTTCTCCTGATTTCTGAAAAATTGTTAATGTCAGCTTTATAAATAGACCTTCCGTGTGTTCCTATGATAAGGTTTTTGGATTTATTATGTACGACCAAATCATGTATAGGAACTCTAGGTAAACTACTTGCAAAAGACATATAATTCTTTCCTGAATCAAAGCTGACATATACTCCATGATCAGTGCCAACATAAATAATATTTTCGTCAAAAGGATCTTCTTTTATTACATTTACAGGTTCTTCAGGAAGATTAGAAGCGATATTTTGCCAAGTAGTTCCGAAATCATTGCTTTTAAAGACATAAGGACTGAAGTGGTCATTTCTGTACCCATTCAGAGAAATATAAACAGTTCCTTCATCATGTGCTGACGCCTGAATTCTTGAAATCCACAAGTCCTGTGGGAGCGCATCTGATATTTTTATCCAGGAAATTCCTCCATCTTTTGTAACGTGCACCAGTCCATCATCCGTTCCAACATAAATCAACCCAAACTTTAGTTTTGATTCGTCGATAGTAGTAATAGTGCCGAAAGGTACATCACCATCTTTCTCTCCTTTAGTAAGATCAGGAGAAATCTCCTTAAAGTCTTTACCCTGATTCATTGACCTCAATAAAACATTAGAGCCCATATAGAGGATATCCTGATTATGGGGAGAAAGTAAGATGGGAGTTTGCCAGTTCCATCTATATGGCTTTTTGCCTAAATCATGCTTGGGTGTAATATAAACCCTCTCCTTCTTTTGCCTGTTGATCCTGAAATAACTGCCAAATTGCAAACCAGCGTATACCGTAGCATTGTCCCTGTTATCTATTTGCACTTGCATACCGTCTCCTCCCAATATGGATTTATATGAATATTCGCCCGTAGATTGCCATCTGGTGGAGTTTTTGTAAGTATGAGGTCCCATCCAAACCCCATTATCCTGCACGCCGCCGTATACATTAAATGGTTCATTATTATCTACATTTACGTAGTAAAACTGACCGACCTCGGGATGTGTACATTTTAACCAACTAGCACCATCATCATAAGAAATATTGATACCTCCATCGTTGCCATTAATTAAATGTCCCGGACGAGAAGGATTTAACCATAAGGAATGATGATCAGAATGCACATTATCACCATCAATGTTTTTCCAGGTTTTACCACCATCATCAGATTTTATAATAGGAACTCCATAAATATAAATTTTTTCCGGATGACCGGCCTGAACTTTGATTTGACCGAAATAGTATCCATATGAAAAATATACATCATCCAGAAAATCAGAATGAGTTTTATTCCATTTTTTACCATGGTCAACAGTAAGATAGACTTCAGCACCTTTAACCGGAGTATCAAACAAAGCTGTGCTTGCACTTTCGTTATAAAAAGCAATATCAGAAACTTTAATTTTATCTTTTGAGACCATTTCCATCACAGATTTTGCTGTATATTTTTCTGAAAAAGCATTATCCTTTAAATATGATGCAATATCTTCTTCCTTAAGTCTTAAAAAAGTGTCTTTTGCCATGGACTTCAATTCCTCCTTCTTGATGCCATTTAACAGTTTTTTATCTTCTTTTTTAGGTCGTCTTTCATTATTGTCTATAACTGCATAAAGGTATTCTTTACCCCCTTTTAAGGTAATATCCAAACCAATTCTACCTGCCCCATCACCAGAGACAAATCCACTACCGGCCCCGGATATAATCTCCCAAGTATTGCCTCCGTTTGTACTCTTGTATATGCCTGATCCTGAACCGGATTCTACAAAATTCCATGCCGTACGACTTCGTTGCCACATGGCAGCGTATAAAATATCAGGTGATGTGGGGTGCATAATCAAATCTGATGCCCCTGTATCATCGTTAACTTTTAAAGGATGCTTCCATGTTTTGCCACCATCTGTAGATTTAAAGATACCACGTTCAGGGTTTTTGCTGTATAAATGTCCCATGGCCGCCACCCAAATGACATTTGAGTTGACAGGATGAATAAGAATCTTGCTGATATGATGGGTTTCATCAAGTCCTATGTGTACCCAAGTTTTGCCTTTATCCAAGCTTTTATATACCCCGTTGCCAGCATAAGACGAACGGCTTGAGTTTTGCTCACCCGATCCAAGATAGATGATGCCAGATTTCCAATCAACGGCAATATCTCCAATACTCATAACGGATTCCTGCTGAAAAAGCGGAGTGAAGGATGTGCCATTATTATTTGTGTACCAGAGGCCCCCAGATGCGTAAGCGACAAAAAACTCTGTAGGATCCATAGGATTCACATCTATATCTGCTACACGACCATTAAATATACTTGGTCCTATATTTTCTACAGGGATATTGGTCAGTAAAGATGTTTTTAAGGATGATGACCCATTCTCTTTTGAATTTCTTTGGGAAGTGGGCTTTGGAAAATTGGACTGGGATTCACCCATATTGGAACCAAAAATAATAACTAAAAACAAATAACAAATAGAACGCATGATGAGTTAGGCATTGATTAGACCGTAAAAATAAGTATTTAAGCCAAGAATTACGCATGTGGAAATAATTTATGTAAGCAGGAAAATGATAAACTATCTTGTCCATGATTTTTATTACCTTTGCGGCAAATTTTATAAAGTAGTATGTTATCCACACAAAATATATCGCTTCAATACGGGAAAAGAGTGCTTTTTGATGAAGTTAATGTTACATTTAAGGAAGGTAATTGTTATGGAATCATAGGAGCTAACGGAGCAGGAAAGTCAACATTTCTTAGAATACTTGCGGGAAATATGGATGCAAACAAAGGCGGAGTGCATCTTGAATCCGGCAAAAGAATGGCAGTTCTGAAACAAAACCACTTTGAGTTTGATGAAGTGACCGTCATAAATACAGTTCTCATGGGTCACCAAAAACTTTGGAAAATCATGCAGGATAAAGATGCTATTTATATGAAAGAAGATTTTTCAGAGGAGGATGGCATCAAAGCCTCTGAACTTGAAGCCGAATTTGCTGAAATGGACGGGTGGAATGCTGAATCATCCGCAGCAAATCTGCTTAGTGGCATCGGAATTCCTGAAAGCGAACATTATAAACTTCTGAAAGAAATGGATGGAAATCAGAAAGTTCGTGTATTGCTCGCTCAAGCTCTTTTCGGAAATCCTGATGTATTGATACTGGATGAACCTACCAACGATCTTGATCTTCACACTGTTACATGGCTGGAAGACTTTCTGCTTGATTTTAAAAATACAGTACTGATTGTTTCTCATGACAGACACTTTCTGGATACTGTGTGTACACATATTGCGGACATAGATTTCGGAAAGATAAATCTTTATACTGGAAATTACTCTTTCTGGTACGAATCAAGTCAACTTGCATTAAAACAAAAACTTAATGCCAACAAAAAAGGAGAAGAAAAAATAAAAGAGCTACAAGCATTTGTCGATAGGTTTAGTGCTAATGCTTCCAAGTCCAAGCAAGCAACATCCCGTAAAAAGATGATTGAAAAAATCAATATTGAAGACATAAAACCTTCTTCCAGAAAATATCCGGGTATCATTTTTAAGCAATCTCGAGATGCGGGCAAAGAAATCTTGTCAGTGAGACATCTAAATTATAAAGTGAATGGAGAATACCTGATCAAGGACCTAAGTTTTAATGTACATCATGAAGACAAAATCACCTTAATATCAAAGAATAGTCTTGCAACCACAGCATTATACAAAATATTAGCCGGCGAGTTGAATCCGGATTCCGGCATAATTGAACGGGGACAAACCATAACATCATCTTATTTGCCAAATGAAAATGAAAGCTATTTTTCAAGCGAACCCATGAACCTGATTGACTGGTTGAGACAATACTCTACGGAAAAAGACGAATCATATATCAGAGGGTTTTTAGGCAAAATGTTGTTTAGCGGTGAAGAAACATTTAAATTTTCAAACGTTTTATCAGGTGGAGAAAAAGTGCGATGTATGTTGTCAAGAATGATGCTTACCGAGGCCAATTTACTAATGCTTGACGAGCCCACAAATCACCTTGATTTGGAAACAATCACGACTTTAAACAATTCCTTAATGAATTTTACAGGAAATATTTTATTTACTTCACGTGACCATACTTTCACCCAAACTGTGGCAAACAGAGTGATAGAAATTGGGCCTAAAGGATTTCTGGATAAACTCAAGCCCTTTGATGAGTATATCAATGATAAAGAAATTGATGAGCAAAGAAATAAAATTTATTAAAGAGCAGTTCTTTTATATGCCGATGATGCTCTGAGTAAATTCTTTTTGAACTACTAGTTTAATATTCTGAAGAACTATTTCTCCCATAGTATTACATTGCAGATATGCCGCATTGTGATGATGTTCATATAGTTCGTACCTTAATTGTTCTACTTTGAGTGCTGAAGATATTTCATCCCTTGACATACAACAAAGCAGTTTGTTTAGTCTTTCACTGGATATTTTGGCCCTCCTCGCAATAAGAGACCGCTCCTCGTGTTGATATTGTTTGACTGAGTTATGTGTCAGATGCTTAAACCCAAGCTTAAGAATACCATTGTTTTCCTTAAAGTATTGAGGAAGATAAAATAATTTACGACCTTCATAAGATTGTTGATCAAAATCGATAGCCCTGACGCGATATTGAAATCCTTCAATGTCAGGAGTAATATCAACTATGTAATTGTAAGCCCTCATATCACCCAACAATTGTATAAAACATCTTTCATTAAATTTTACAAATTCTTTTGCAATTCTAATCTGATTAAAAGTATCTACCCCCAAATGATGATTAATAAAATCGTCTCCCGGAAGACCGGCAATGTGTTCTTCAATCAATGTGTTTTTATCTATAAGATATGAAACACTATTAGGAGATAACAATTCTTCAAGCTCAAGTCCGTAAATTCTGGATGCATCAGTTTGTTTAATATAAAAATGGTCATAATTATCATTGAGCTTATTGATTATTCTTATTCTAAATGGCTTAGTATTTCCGAAAATACAATAATCAATTCTGCTAACGGTAAGATGATCTATAACTTGCATATCACCATCCGTCTTGAGCAATGCATAAAGTTTACATAAAGCCTCATGGATCCATTGCTTATCGTATTCACCATAAAACACAGTTTCCCAGTAGGTATCATTTCCTTTTGTATTGTATAAAGGAGAACTGGCTGTATAGTGGGTCATATCTTCATATTGTATAGGCAAGGAAGCGAGACGTCCATGCTGTATGAGATATTGTTGCAGTGGCTCAAATATGGGAAAAGGAATTTTTTTCTTAGAAGGTTTATTGCCTAGCATGCTAAAATTTTAAGAACAACCATAAAATTAAAACAATTATCAGACCATTTGTTGTATAGAATGAATCTAAAAATTATCAAATTATTAGTATATTGGTTTATCTGATATCCAATGTTTAGTAAATTAGTAAATTTGCCCTCAAGTAAAAAATTAAAGATGAGATCATTACTTTTTATTTTTTTTTGTTTTATGAATATTTCCTGTAAAGAAAAAAACATGGATCCATCAGAAAATAAAAGTATCCTTTACAACGAAGTGATGGCAATTCACGATAAAGTTATGCCGGAAATGAGCACCATCCACGCTTTAAAACGAGATCTAAAAGCTATCGAAAATAAAGAATCCAAAACTCTTGTTATAAATAAAATAATTGAATTGGACAAAGCCGATGAGGCTATGATGGTTTGGATGGCAGATTTTAAACTTCCGGAAGATAAAAAAACGGAAGAACAATATCTGGCTCAGGAGAAGTTAAATATTCAAAATGTGAGTGAAAAAATGTTCTCTTCAATATCAACTGCAAAATATTTGCTTGATTCTTTAAAATCGGTCAAAAAGTAATAGATATATGATTCGACTTACACAATTCTGCCTGGTTACGACATTACTAGCTATGCTGGGGTGCAAAACCAATAATGACGAACTCCCATATCTTGGTCAATCCATGATAGAGAACGGGAAGGAAATTCATCATTATGTTGGCAAATTTAAGCACTACAACCAGGATAGTATTCAAATGACTAATGAATCCTTAAAAGAATATATCTATGTTACTGATTTTTTTTTCACATCATGCCCATCCATTTGTCCTAAGGTAAAGAAGCAAATGCTAAAAATTTACAACGAAGTTAAAAATGATCCCCAGATAAAACTTGTATCTTTTTCTATAGATCCTAAAAGAGATACGGTCAAAAAACTGAAATTATATGCAGATAATTTGGGTATTGATCATAATAAATGGTACTTTCTGACAGGAGATAAAGACGAAACATTGGCGCTTGCCAATTCTTATTTTGTTGCCGCATTTGAAGATGCATCAGCTCCAGGAGGATTTGATCATTCAGGAAAAATTATACTGGTTGATAAGGAAGGCCATGTACGATCTTTTAGCGAGGGTACTGACTCTGAAGATACACCTAAAATAATAGCAGATATTAAAAAATTATCATTATCATATACTAATGCTAAATAATTTAATTAAAAGATACTCATTTAATTATATATTCTATATTATTTCAATACTAGCTTTCATTATTATTTTATCGTGCAATAATACTCCCTATGTTCAAGGTAAGCGGTTGTATGATGTAAAATGCCAAAACTGCCATATGGAAGACGGAAGCGGTTTGGCTGGACTAATACCTTCATTAAAATCTTCACCGTATTTAGGTAAGCCAGATATGGCTTGTGTCTTAAGAACTGGAATCAGTGACACTATTTTCAGAGATTCAACATACCTTGTAAGAGAAATGCCATCATTCCGTTCATTAAGCGCGACGGAAGTTGCTAATATTGTGAATTATATTAGTCATAGATGGAATCCTGAATTCAAGGAAATTACCATATTACAAATAAATGAGGTACTCGATACCTGCAGAATAAAGGAATAGGATATTTTAGATATTTTAGGTATTCTCAGTTTGTTTTTATTCAACAAGGTATTGTTATAGAATAAATACTACCTTGACAACTGAACGTCAGCTTGGCGCATGTTCTTGTAAAATTCCAGTCCATTGCAAAATATATTTGAAACACTCATAGGTAGCTACCTGAATGATACAGTCGGAATTGCTGACCATTTCTTAAGTCAACCGCTTGCCCTGGCATTGAAAAAAAACTTGCTAGCTTTAATGTCAGAAGATGCCCTGAGTTCAGCGGGTACAGGAAATGAAGCAAAAATCCATCATGATAAAACCGTAAGAAGTGATAAAATTTATTGGCTGGATAAAAGTCATAATGATCCATATGAGAATGAATTTTTTAAACTCATCGAAAATTTTATTAACTACCTAAATGAGACTTGCTATACAGGTATTAAAGAATATGAATTTCACTATGCTTTATATGAAAAAGGTAGCTTTTACACCCGGCACATGGATAGATTTAAAAATGATGACAGCCGGCAATTTTCTATGATTACATACCTGAATCCAGACTGGATAGAAGGTGATGGAGGCGAGTTATGTATCCATCACAATACCGGAGAGTTGCAGCATATCAGTCCCAAAAATGGGAAAGGAGTATTTTTCAAAAGCAATGAACTGGAGCACGAAGTATT
>JAYTNJ010000133.1:0-8660 GCA_043748345.1 Saprospiraceae bacterium | reverse complement strand
GCCGTACTATTTGATCCGTAGAAATCAGTATTCGGAAAAGCTTTTTCGCCCACTGTTGCAGATTTAAAATCAATTATTTCTGATGTTTTGGCAAAATAGTTGGAAGTCACATCCAAAGGTGAAGTTTTTAGAGTATCTCCAATGAAAATAGGTGTGTTTTTGTCATTCGCGTTGTACCAAATTGTTTCTTTTTTATTTGATGTCAAAATGGCCTTTTCTCCTTTCTTGACAGTATCGTTTTTAACATTCCAAATTATGGAGATTGCCTCAACAAAAATGCTGTCAGTTTTTTTATTGTCACAAAAATCGGTAGCTGTCAATGTATACAGTCCTGAAAACTCAACATATATTGATTGTGATGATTTTCCTGTACTCCATTGGTAGGAAGCGGCTTTTATTGCGGGTATTTCGATTTGATCACCCTTACATATTTTAATATTAGTTGATTCATTAATGAGTTTCTTTGAAGCATCAAAACATCCGGAAACCACAGAAATAGGCTTTGGTATGATCACACAGCCTGTGCTATCTGTCATTTTTACAAAATATTTTCCTGCTTTTGTCACATTAATTTGGGCAGAAGTACTACCTGTATTCCATAGATAACTTTTTTGTCCATCTATGGATTTCAGAGATATTGAATTGGATTTAAGTATTAGCTCATCATTATAAAGTGCGACTTGCTCAGACGTACATTTTCCTTCCTGAATAAAATAGGTACGGTCGACTTTCAACAGTCCAAACCTTTCAATAATTCCCGATGGCCACCGAATTACAAGGCTATCGATGATTTCCGTATTTCCTAAACCAAATTGTTGTTGTAAAGAATTAAATATACCATAGCTTTCTCCGCCTTTTAAATACCTGACTTGTTTTTTCCCGGGTGTGTACAAAGTTAAATGAGCACCAATTGCTGACCTGTTAGAAAGTTTTCCTTCAAGATTTACTTTTAAAAAATGGTTTGAATTGCCTTTGTTCACCCACAATTCGTCGTCCTTTAGTCCGGGATCATTTATAGGTTCGTTAATATGAGCATATATGTCATTAAAACCGTCATCGTTTATATCTCCGACTGTAATCGAGCGTGCAAGATTTGGTCCAATAACGCCTTGCAAGATATCAAATTTTTTATTCCCTTTGTTGTGGAGAACTGTAGCTCCTTCAACCCCAGCGATAATAATATCCAACCATCCATCATTGTCAAAATCGCTCATTACTGCCTGAAATCCAAAGGACTGTATCGGCTTCGAAAGCGGAATTGGTTTAAATGTCATATTCTCCAGATTTTCTAAAAGAATATGAGGTGCATAATGGTTGACTACAAATGCGTCTTGATCACCATCGTTATCTATATCTCCAAAAGTTGTCACCCAAGACTGTTCACCGCTATTCAATCCATACTCAGCCCCTTTTTCTTCAAAAATACTGTTGCCTTTATTAATATAGAGTCTGTTGACACGACGAGCGTCCCTAGGATCATTGACACCCGCCCTACACTTTGAAATACATAAATCCGGCAGAAAATCACCGTTCACATCCGTCCAAATGCTACCATAATTGCCAGAGCCGTCTGTCTTGTCATCCTTCATAAAGTCAATCACAGGAGTGAGTACCAGATTGCCTGTTTTATCATTGATATAAATCCTGCTAGGACCATCATCGTTGGCCAAAAAATAATCAAGCCAACCATCATTATTTACATCAACCGTATTGGAACCTTGCGCGTAAATACCTGATTGGAATGATTTTTTCGATGTTTTGTTATCTTTAAAAGTACTGACATTGATCAAACTGTATTCACCGGATGTAATTATTTCGTTCAGGCCGTCATTGTTTAGATCTCCGGCGGTAAGAGTCACTTCACTATTTTGAGAGAGCCTTAGAGAATCAATGAGTTTTAAACTAAAATACTTACCCTGGCTAATGACCGATTTAAGCCAGATACCTTTATCCAGTATTACCAAATCGTCAACCAGATCACCATCAAGATCCATCATACCGCCCGGGATAACACTTCTCGTAGGAATATCTTTTTTGTACAGCCTTGTCTTATTTTCAAACATTGGTTGAGCATAACAAAAGCTGTTAATAAAGATACATAGAAAGAGCAAAGTTCTAACAGGAAAGATCATTACAAAAATTAAAAAAATCGGGTAAAAGTAAATACATTTAATGAATTTAAATATGTAATACCCACAAAAAGTTTTATTAATCTATGGCAAAAATAAATATAATACTTTTTTATTCCTTTTTATAAGAAATCAGATGTTAAACTAGACTACAGTTTTTATACTTATCTTTGTTTTATTTTCAATTTAACAAAAAGGTAATAAATATGATAAAGCATACAAAATCGATCACATTGGTTCCCATTTTATTTCTTCTAATTTCTATTATTTTTTTCACCGGTTGTGCGTCACTCACTGGCTATCAGGATGGAAAGTCCATAGGGGAAGGAAACGGGGAGGCAATAATTTCACTGAATTTTTCACAAAGTCCTTCTTTTACAGATCTGGTTGATTCATCAGGAATCAATGAAATAACACGGTTTGCATTTCCAAATATTGAGGTGGGAGGAAGATACGGAGCAACGGAAAAGTTAGATGTCACGCTTCGAATGAATACTAATCTTAACATTGCTCTAGGAGCCAAATATCAAGTAGTTGGTAATCGGACATCGGATTTTGCTTTGGGCATTGGTGCAGAGGCAGGTACATTTGGACTAATAACAGGTCTTTGGAATGTTCAGGTTCCTGTTTTCGCTAGTTTTCATCCCAATGAAAGAATGGCCATTTATATTTCACCGAGATACATTTATCAGTTTACTACTATCGGGGGAAGGACTGACTGGAGCTATCTTGGAGGAAATCTCGGATTACTTTTTGGGTCAAAACATAAATTTGGTATCGATGCCGGATTTTATCAGGTAGGAGCCAAAGGAATACAAAAAGTGGGACTCACATCTCTGGGTATCGGTGGTAAGTTTGTGTTCGGCAATAATAATTCAAAATCTTCTATATCCAAAAAGAGAAATCGATAACGCTTTACTTCACAAAAATATCATTTGACTTCATATTTAACCACTTTTAATATGAAAAATAATTATATGTGATAAAATTTAATGTATATTTGTATCTTTAATTTAACCAAAAAAATAAATGAAAATGAAAACAAAAATTTTTTCAGCAATGATTACTATTTTTTTATTTGCTGCTGTGACTCAGGCCCAGGATTATAAGACTGCCATAGGACTGCGTCTAGGTTATCCCCTTTCAATATCGTATAAGACCTTCATTTCCGAAAAAGGTGCTTTAGAAGGTGTAGCGGGCTTCAGAAGTTTTTCGGGTTATTCATGGTTCAATATCGGAGGCTATTACCAGCACCATACTGAAATACCATCAGTTGACGGCCTAAAATGGTATTATGGAGGTGGAGCAAATGTTTATTTCTGGTCATATGATAGTGGATTTGCAGGAAGCGGAAGTACGTCTATTGGACTTTCTGGCGTATTAGGGCTAGATTATAAATTTTCAGACATTCCTTTAAATATTAGTGTCGACTGGATTCCAACATTTTTTGTGAATGGTTTCGGCAATGGTTTTGCTGGAGGTTATGGTGCTTTGGCAGGAAGATATACTATAAAATAACTAAACATTTTAGTATAAAAAAAGGGGATGTAAAAATATTACAGCCTCTTTTTTTTAGAACTATGGCTAAAAATTATCTGATTATCACATCACCATAACTGGTTTTAATATTTATAATAGACGAAGTTTTTTCGCTGGTTTTAAATCCTTTGATTTCTTTGCTGCTTCCATCTTTGACATTGTGTTTTAATATGAAATCACTGCCCAAATCTGCATCATAATACTTACCGCTGATTTCTACTTTTGAAGGTACGGAACCGTAAATTTTTACAGGTGCATAGCTTGTATTCACTGTAATGTTTTTAAAAGATGTTTTTAGATTTTCTATTTTCAGACTTCCATATGAGATGTCTGAAGTTAAAGCATTGCTTAGTGATAAAATATCCACTCCTGTGTATTTTACATTTAGTGTAGCAGTATTTACTGATCCTACCTGAAAGTCATCATACGCACCCGTTAGTGTAATAGTACCTGCAGTACCGATTTTGTATCCGTCGTACTTGCTTGAAGCCGTCAGGGTATTTACATTATCCAAATTCACTTTGCTGTATTTTGTAGTTAGTATGACCACACTTGCTGCCGTGCCTCTGTAATCAGAGTATGAAAGTGTTCCACTAATGTTTTTTACAATACCTACAGTAGCTTTGCCGTAAGACAAATCAAGCAGAAGGTCATTGGTTATATCTTTGGCCTGCAAATTACCATATTTTAGGTTTATACTCGTCTTACCCTTCAGGTCCGGCAGATAAATATTTCCATATTTATTTTCAATGATAGAATGTAGATCTGCAGGCATATACACTTCGTAATTTATTTCTATTTTTACATTATCACCAAAATTCATCCAGCCACTCCACCATGATTTGTTTTGACTCCCTATCTCAGTGACAGCGACCACATTATTTCCGTTTTTTGCCATTTGAACGGTAATTTCTTCCATCTTATCTTCAGCTTTGCTCTTAGATCCTGCTTTGACAATCACAACGGCATCAATTTTTACTGCGGACTTATCCCATGTTTTTATGTCAATTTTTCCATATCGGTTACTTAGTTCTACTACCGTATTTTTATCCGAAGAAAATTCTTTGGTATAGTTCTTTTTTAATTCATAATCTGCCATTACAGATGCCTGGCTTGAAAAAAATCCAAAGACCAGAGTCACCAGAATCATTGTTTTAGAGTGAAAGATTTTCATTTTTTGTTTGGTTTTGTTTGTTTAAAATATTTTCAAGTATATCGGCTTTTGTTTTATGATTTTCTATCATAGCCTGTATTAACATATCACTATTTGTATATCCTGATTTGATAATCTCTTCTTTAAGTTGAAGATAAATCTCATCCAGTTGCTTCAGATCTTGTGATACGTTAGCTTTTGAAGATGGATCTCTTATTTCATCAAGCTTAAGGTTTACCTGCGTCCGATAGTAAGTTTCCGTATCCTTAAACTGCATCAGCTCCGGGCTTCGAGCATAATCTATGTTATTGCCTTTTGATTGCAAATTCAATCCTATCAGAATACCACTACCTAAAACCAGAATAACCCCTGCGGCTATTTTCCAAGGTCTCAGTTGGAATATTCCCTTTTTTTCTTTCTTGTTTAACTCGCTTTCTACACTCAACCAGATACTTCTATCAGGTATTTTATCATCAAATTCAGATCTGTGATCTTCAATAAATTTATCTATTTTGTTCATTCTAATTATTTTTTATTGATAAATTTGTTCTAGTCCCCCGCTGGACTTTAATATTTCGTAGAGCCTTGCGCGTGCTCTGCTGTATTGAGACTTTGATGTAGATTCTGAGATATCAAGTATTTCAGAGATCTCACTATGGTCATACCCCTCCATAGTATAAAGGCAGAAAATAGACCTATATCCATCTGGCAATAAATTGATTGCATTTTTAATTAATGCTACATTAAATTCAACCATATCTTCATTGCCATCATCCGGTACTTCAGGCATATTATCTGAGAACATCAGATTCATTTTTTTGGATCGAAGGTGATTGATACAATTATTTATTACGATCCTCTTTATCCAGGCTCCCGGAGTTGAATCATACCGGAACATCTTCAGTTTAGTAAATACATCCACAAAAGCATTTTGCAAAATATCTTCAGCTTCATTGGCATCATTTATCATCCTCACACAAATATTATACATGGATTTACTGTATTTCTTATACAGTTGGTATTGGGCTTCTCGTTTACCGGCAATACATCCGTCAATTATCATTTTATCTTCAGCCAGAATGACCACAGAATTTTTATTTTATGTATATTTTGATGCTATAATGACAACAATTTGTTTCCAGGGTTGCATCACTATTAAAAAAATGTTAAAAAAAGTTGATTGTCTATAATTTTATTTAAACAAATCACATTTATAAAACATATCATTAACTTCACCTCTTATTTGACATTTTATATTAAAAACCAACAACAAATGATAACAAAAGCCTTAAAATGTTTGGCAATATTGACGTTTTGTATCACCATATTGCCCCTTTCTGCTCAGAAAAAAACAGAAAAAATATCTGCCGCTAAGGAGAAAAAATCACCAGCTAAAGAGGCTGACATAGTTGTTAAAAAAGATGAACTGTATAACTCAGGAACATTTTCTGCCCTTAAATTCAGATCTATAGGGCCGGCTGTGACCTCTGGTCGTATTTCAGATTTTGCTGTTAATCCAAAAAACAACAGTGAATATTATGTAGCTTCATCAGCGGGAGGTGTATGGAAAACTACTAATCGAGGCATAACTTATCAGCCTGTATTTGATGGGGAAGGTTCCTATTCTATTGGTTGTGTGACTTTAGACCCATCAAATGAAAACACTGTTTGGGTAGGATCAGGGGAAAACAATAATCAAAGGTCTGTTTCCTACGGTGACGGAGTATATAAATCTTCAGACGGCGGTAGGAGCTGGAAAAATATGGGTCTTAAAAATTCAGAACATATATCTCAAATCATTGTAGACCCTAAAGATCCAAACATTATTTATGTGGGTGCCTATGGCCCTGTATGGAGTGAAGGTGGCGAACGGGGAGTATATAAATCAATCGATGGAGGCACAACATGGAACTGTATTAAAGCTATTAGCACATATACAGGGTGTAATGATATGGTCATGGACCCAAGAGATAACCGAGTGCTCTATGCGGCATTTCACCAACGTATACGAAAAGTATTTACGTATATAGGTGGTGGCCCCGAGTCTGCTATTTATAAATCTACTGATGCCGGGACCACATGGAATAAACTTGAAGGAGGTTTGCCGAGTGGGGATGTTGGAAGGATAGGACTAGATATAAGTCCAATAAATCCTGATATGCTTTATGCAGTTGCTGAAGCAAAAGATGGTAAAGGCGGTATTTATCGCACAATTAATAAAGGTGCCAGCTGGGAAAAAAGAAGTGGAACATCTACATCCGGAAACTACTATCAGGAAGTAACTTGTGATCCACACAATCCTGAAAAAATCTATATTACTGATACATATTATAAAGTCAGTTACGACGGAGGAAAAACAGTATCTAACCTGGGTGAAACAAACAAACACATTGATAATCACGAAATCTGGATAGATCCGAAAGATCCTAATCACCTTCTCGTAGGATGTGATGGAGGAATTTATGAAACTTACGATCACGCCAAAACCTATGATTTTAAATCAAATCTTCCTGTTACTCAATTTTATAAAGTCGCAACGGATAACGAATATCCTTTTTATTCAGTACATGGCGGTACACAGGACAATCTCAGTCTCGGTGGCCCAAGTCGTACAACATCTGGGAATGGTATTGTAAATGCTGATTGGTACATCACTTCACTGGGTGATGGATTTGAAACACAGGTAGATCAAAGTAATCCCAACATCATTTATGCTCAAAGTCAGTATGGCGGATTAAATAGGTTTGACAGAAAAAATGGTGAATACCTGCCAATAAAACCTGTAGAAGGAGAAAATGATGAAGCTTTTAGATGGAACTGGGATGCACCTCTTCTGATAAGTCAGTTTGATAATAATAGATTATATTTCGGAGCCAATAAAGTTTTTCGCACTGATGATCAGGGCAGCAGCTGGAAGGTAATAAGCCCTGACTTAAGTCGTCAGCTTGACAGAAATAAATTAGAGGTAATGGGAAAAATTTGGTCAGTTGATGCGCTTGCAAAAAACGGAAGTACTGATATTTTTGGTCAGACTACCAGCATTGCGGAATCAAAAATAGACGAAAATATGATTTGGGTTGGCACTGATGACGGACTAATCCATTTGACGACAGATGGCGGAAAAAACTGGGCCAAATTTGACAATCTCCCGGGAGTACCTTCAATGAGCTATGTTCATCAGATCATATCTTCACTTCATGATAAAAATACTGCTTATGTATGTTTTAATCATCACAGGTATGGAGATTTTAAGCCGTACGTACTCAAGACGACGGATGCAGGTATCACATGGAAAAGTATAGCATCTGATTTGCCCCAAAGAGGAAGTGTGTACACCATTGCAGAAGATCATGTAGATAAAAATTTATTGTTTGTCGGTACCGAATTTGGATGTTTTTTCACATCTAACGGTGGTGATAATTGGTTACAGCTCAAAGCAGGTTTGCCAACCATAGCAGTCAGGGACATTGAGATTCAAAAAAGAGAAAATGATTTGGTATTGGCCACTTTTGGGCGTGGATTTTATATACTTGATGACTATACCCCACTCCGGCATGTAAAAAAGGAAAACCTTCAAAAAGAGGCACTCATCTGTCCGGTAAAAGATGCGCTTATGTACGTTCCCAGGTTTCCTCTTGGTCTTAGGGACAAAGGACACTTGGGTAGTAGTTACTTCAATACTCCTAACCCAGATATGGGAGCAGTCATCACCTATTATCTGAAGGACGATGTCAAAAAAATAAAAGATATACGTAAAGAAAAAGAAAAAGCCGCGTATGACAAAAAGGAAAAAGTATTTTATCCTTCTATCGATAGTTTACGAATGGAAGATAATCAGG